>JAEZIE010000172.1 GCA_023416175.1 Bacillota bacterium | reverse complement strand
AAAGCGTTCGTAGACAAGCTTGTAGAGCTTATACTGATCGTTTGTGAGCGATGCTTTGACCACTGCGGGAGTATTCGCTAAATCCGTGGGGCGGATGGCCTCGTGCGCATCCTGTGCGCCCGCGCGGACCTTATAGATATTGGGTTTCTCCGGCACATATTGTGGGCCATAGAAAGATAGGATATGCTCCTTGGCCTGTGCCTGCGCTTCCTGCGCAACGCGTACGGAATCCGTACGGATATAGGTCACAAGGCCGGTAGCACCCTTTCCCTGCAGCTCCACGCCTTCATAAAGCTGCTGCGCCACAAGCATGGTGCGCTTGGTGGTAAAGCCAAGCTTTCTGGAGGCTTCCTGCTGCAAACTGCTGGTGGTAAAGGGAGGCGCTGCGTGCCGTACCTTTTGCCCGATCTTGACGTCAGTGGCCTTGAACTCGGCCTTATCGATGCGCTTTAATATCTCGTCCGCGGCTTCCTTATTGGGGATTTCCGCCTTTTTGCCTTCAAAGCCGTAGAATTTCGCCTCAAATGCCTTCTTGCCGCGCTTTTCAGAGAGCTGAACCTCGATGGTCCAGTATTCTTCGGCGGTAAAATCCAGTATCTCCTGTTCGCGGTCGCATATGATACGGGTGGCGACAGACTGTACACGCCCAGCTGAAAGGCCTTTCCTTACCTTAGCCCACAGGATGGGGCTGATTTTGTAGCCCACAAAGCGGTCCAGGATACGACGCGCCTGTTGCGCGTCCACCAAACGAAGATCAACCGAGCGTGCGTTTTTTAAGGAATTTTTTACGGCGGTGGATGTGATTTCATTGAACACGATGCGGCACTTTGAAGTTTCGTCGAGCTTTAATATCTGTGCCAGATGCCAAGAGATGGCTTCGCCTTCGCGGTCAGGGTCAGTTGCGAGATAGACCTTCTTCGCGCTTTTTGCTTCCCTGCGGATACGGTCCAATACCTCCCCCCTGCCGCGCAGCGTGATGTATTTGGGGGTAAAGCTATGCTCCACATCCACGCCGAGCTGGCTCTTGGGAAGATCCCGCACGTGGCCGTTGGAAGCGAGTACTTTATAACTCTTACCTAAAAATTTCTCTATCGTTTTAGCCTTAGCAGGCGACTCTACGATAACCAGGGTATCTGCCATTATCTATCCTCCGTTTCGGGCAAAATTGAATCAGAACTTACTAAAGACCGAATACTCTGCCCGGTAACTGCTTAATTATTCCCGAAAACTGTAATGATGTCAAGGTTGAATTTACCTCGGAGACGGACATCGACAAGAGTTCACATATTTCGTCCGCGCTCTTTTCGCCTTTTCGAAGCAGGTCCACCACCTGCAATTGTGTTTCTGTCAGGCCAGTGATATCGGGCGTTTCCACCGGCTTTGGCGCTTCTCCCGTCACCCCGTATTCGCACAGAATGTCCATTGCGCAGAATACGGGCTTTGCCTCGCCGCGCTGAATGAGGCCGTTCGGCCCCACGCTGCTTTCATCCGTAATGCGGCCGGGTACTGCAAACAGGTCCCTATTTTGATCGAGCGCATAGTTGGCGGTGATTGTTGTTCCGCTCCTGCTAGCAGCCTCGACCACCACAACGCCGCGACATAACCCGCTGATGACGCGGTTGCGGATGGGGAAGTTTTCTCTGTTCGGTTTTGTACCGGGCAAAAACTCCGAAACCACCGCACCGCGCTCTATGATTTCATAATAGAGCCGGGCATTGTTGCTCGGATAAATGACGTCGATACCGCTGCCCAGCACCGCAAGCGTTGGGAATTCCGCTTCCTGGCACCGCAGCGCTCCAACATGCGCCGCGCTGTCAATACCCGCCGCCATACCTGAAACGACGGTAGCACCATGTTTTACAAGCTCCTGCCCAAAGTGCAGCGCCACCGCCTCCCCATAAGCGGTATGCTTACGCATTCCGACCATCGCGACGGGAAGCGGGATTTCCTCGGGCAGCTGTCCCCGTACGTACAATATCGCGGGCGGCTGACGGATTTCTTTGAGCAGCGCCGGGTATTGCTCCGAAAATAACGACACAATCTCCGTTTTATTTTCCTTTAACCACAGGATGTGCCGTTCAACCTCTTCTTCCTTCGCCATTGCGCACAGCTTTCCCGCAAACGCCTGCCCCCACTGCGTAAAGGCGGATGTCGCCCCTTTTTGCGCAAGTTCATACACCGCGAGCGGTGTGCGGTAACGCGCCATAAGCTGTGAAAACAGCAGTGCATGCGCGCCCGTCGCATGATGCAGCCACAAACAAAGCTGTTCCTCCCGCGTATAGGTTCGCATATTAACCTCCAAAAGTATGGGAATCCAGGCTGCGGTATTGGATGGCCTCCGCGATGTGCGCGCTGCTTAAGCGTTCCTCCCCTTCAATATCGGCAATTGTGCGCGCAACCTTTAGGATGCGATTATAGGCGCGCGCGCTTAAATGCAGGGAAGAAAACGCCTGCTTGAGCATGGACTCTGAGGAAGAGTCGAGCGCGCAGTAGGTTTTTAACAGTCTATTGGGAAGCTGGGCGTTGAAGAATATGCCTTCGTTTTGATAGCGCTCGCGCTGGATTTTTCTTGCC
>JAEZIE010000168.1 GCA_023416175.1 Bacillota bacterium | reverse complement strand
GGTGGAGATCCACATATCCAGGAAGGTCATGGGGTCAACATAGTCGCCCAGCCAACCATGGCGCGCGATCTGGAAGTTGCCCTCGGTACGGTTGGTCTGGAAGACCGCCCATTCCTGGCTCTCAACGGTGATCTCGAGGCCAAGCTCATCCTTCCAGATGCCCTGGAGGGCTTCCGCAATGACCTGATGGCCGGAGCTGGTGTTGTACAGGTAATCCAGGGTGGGCAGATCCTTGAGCTCAGCA
The DNA here is from genome assembly GCA_023416175.1 of Bacillota bacterium. GTDB lineage: Bacteria > Bacillota > Clostridia > Christensenellales > CAG-138 > JAEYLA01. The sequence continues at coordinate 6,668 of JAEZIE010000168.1, read as the reverse complement.
GGAGCTTCGGTTTCTGCCGGAGCCTCGGTGGCCGGCGCATCGGTCGTTGCCGGTGCCGGAGCGGTCGGCGTGCACGCGGTGAGGGCGCCGAGCACCATCAGAGCGGCAAGGAGTACGGACAAGAGTTTCTTCATTCTTTGTTCCTCCTGTTTAATATATTTTATATTATACTAACACAAACGTATTTGTACAATATAAACTGCAAACTATGCGTGAATTTGTTCGACAAAATGGCACGCTACAAAGTGGTCCGGCTCGATCTCCCGCATTTCAGGCATTTGTGTTTCACAAAGCGGCTTAGCATATGCGCAGCGGGACCGGAACGGGCACCCCGCGGGAGGATTGATGGGGGTGGGAACGTTGCCCTCCAAAATAATGCGCTGTCTCCTTTGCGATTCGTCCGGGTCCGGTATGGGAATAGCGGACAAAAGCGCGATGGTGTAGGGATGCAACGGCTTCTTATAAAGCTCCCTGCTCGAAGCAACCTCCATCAGATGCCCAAGGTACATGACGCCGACGCGGTTGGAAATATGCTGTACCATGGAGAGGTCGTGCGCGATGAACAGGTAGGTAAGCCCTTTTTCCTTTTGAAGGTCCTCAAGCAGATTGACCACCTGCGCCTGTATGGACACATCCAGCGCGGAAATGGGCTCGTCGCATATGATCAGTTCGGGTTCGAGCGCAAGCGCACGGGCAATACCCACGCGCTGCCTTTGACCACCGGAAAACTCATGCGGATAACGGCTTGCATGCTCACGGGTCAAGCCGACGCTATCGAGCAAATCATAAATGCGCTTTTGCCGCTCTTCGCCCTTGCAAATCTTATGGATATCTAGCGGTTCTGCAATAATATCGCCCACCGTCATGCGTGGATTAAGTGATGCATAAGGATCCTGGAATATAATCTGCATGCGGCGACGGTAAGGTTTGAGCTTGCGTTCATTCAGGGAAGCGATGTCCGAACCGTCAAACAAAATCTGCCCCGCAGTAGGATTGTAGAGCCGGATAATGGTGCGGCCGACAGTCGTCTTTCCGCAGCCGCTTTCGCCGACCAAACCAAATGTTTCTCCTCTTTGAATGGAGAAGGAAACATCATCAACGGCCTTCAATATGCCGTTTGCAACCCTGAAGTGCTTCTTCAGGTTCTTGACTTCAATCAACGGTGCGCTCATTGCTCTGCCCTCCTAGCCGCCTGTGCGGCATCGTGCTGTTCCTTTGCTTCCGGATGAAGCAGCCAGCAGGAGGAATGGTGCCCAGGATTCACTTCAAAGTTGGGCGGCTGCACTTCACGGCATATGCGCATCGCATGCGGACACCGCGCCGCAAACGCACAGCCTTCCGGGGGTTTTAAAAGATCGGGCGGCTGCCCGTCTATGGGCCTTAAGCGCTCCTTGGTATCCTCCGTGATTTTGGGAACGGATTTCAACAGGCCCCAAGTATAGGGGTGCTGCGCGTTATAGAAAATATCGCGCGTGGTGCCTTCCTCTGCCACAAGGCCGGCGTACATCACCTTAATATCATCGCACAGGTCGGCAACAACACCTAGATCATGCGTGATGAGTATGATGGTGCTGTTGATTTTGCGCCTGAGGTCCTTCATCAGCTCCAAAATTTGCGCCTGTATGGTAACGTCAAGCGCAGTCGTGGGCTCATCCGCAATAAAAAGAGCCGGATCGCATGCAAGCGCCATAGCGATCATGGCACGCTGGCGCATGCCGCCGGAAAACTCATGCGGATACTGCTTGAGCCGCGCTTCGGGGCTGGGGATGCCAACGAGATCCAGAAGCTCAATCGCGCGTTCAGTCGCCTGCTTTTTGCTCATTTTCTGGTGCTCAAGCAGCATTTCATTGATTTGGTTGCCTATGGTATACACAGGATTCAAAGACGTCATCGGATCCTGAAATATCATGGAAATCCGCTCGCCCCTGATCTTGCGCATTTGTTTATCGTTAAGCTTTACAAGATCCTGCTGTTCAAACAGGATTTCGCCGCCCACCACTTTACCCGGCTTGGGAACAAGGCCCATGATAGAAAGCGACATGACACTTTTGCCGCAGCCGCTCTCGCCCACAATGCCTAGCGCCTCGCCCGGCCGAAGCTGAAGCGATACGCCACGCACCGCCTGAACCTCACCCACATGGGTAAAGAAGGAGGTCTTTAAATTTCTAACATCTAAAATATATTCGCTCATACTTACCTACTTTCTCATTCTGGGATCGAGCGCGTCTCTAAGACCATCGCCCAGAATGTTAAAGGCCAGCACCGTGAGGCAGATTGCCGCCGCCGGGAAAAACAGCAGGTATGGGTAGCTCTGCAGCGCCTTGTACGCATCGCTGGCGAGTGAACCCCAGCTCGCCATGGGCGCACTCACGCCGATACCGATAAAGCTCAGGAAGGATTCAGTGAATATCGCTGTCGGGATTGACATCATCGTCATGACGATGATCTGCCCAATTGCATTGGGCGTCAAGTGCCTGTTGATGATGCGCATCGTACCAGCGCCCTGCGCTTTGGCGGCAAGAACGAATTCTTGGTTTTTAATGGAAAGCACCTGGCCGCGCACCATGCGCGCCGTACCTACCCAATAAACGGAGCCAAGCACGATATAAATAAGAATAAGTTCCGGCCCCAATGCCTTAAACATTCCAAAAAACTTGCTGGTCTGAAAGAGTTCCTTGATAGGGGCCTCCAGCACAACCTGCAGCATGATGACATAGAGCAGCAGCGGGACAGCATACAGGATATCCACGATGCGCATCATGGTATTATCAACCTTACCGCCCAAATAGCCGGAAAGGCCGCCGTATAGCACGCCTATAGTCAGGTTGATCAGACTTGCCACCAACCCGATGGAAAGCGAGATGCGCGCGCCGTAAAGGGTACGCACAAACAAATCGCGCCCCAGCTTATCCGTGCCAAACCAATGCTCTGAGGACGGGAACTGGTTGCGGTCGGATCTCACCTGCTGATCATACGTATAGGGCGAGAACATTGGCCCGAATATGGCCAACAAAACAATCAGGATCAGAACCACGCCAGCAATCATTGCCGGCTTGTTCTTTTTAAACCTGCGCCATGCGTCCTGCCAATAGGTCAGGCTGGGCCGCATGAAAATGTCTTCGCCTTTCTGCACCTCGGTAAGAGGGGCAAACATTTCCTTTGAATATTCCATTTATGCTACCCCTCCTTTCGCATTTTGCAGCTTGATACGCGGGTCCACAAGGCCATAGAGAATATCCACCACAAAGTTCATGATAATCAGTATGGCGGCATAGAAAATAGTCGAGCCCATAATCATGGTGTAGTCGCGGTTGCTGATACTGGTCACAAAGAAGCCGCCCAAACCGGGAATGGTGAACATCTTCTCAATAACAAAGCTGCCGGTCAAAAGCGCAGCAACCATCGGCCCCATATAGGTGATAACGGGCAGTATCGCGTTCTTGAACGCGTGCTTCATAACCACCTTGAATTCCGAGATGCCTTTGGCGCGCGCCGTACGGATATAATCTTGCTGGATGACATCGAGCATGCTCGAGCGCATCAGCCTCGTAATAAAGGAAAGCTGGTATCCGGTAAGCGCGAGCACGGGCAACACCATGGTGTTAAACGTTTCCAAACCGCCGGAGATAACCGGCAGTATGCCTAGTTTCAGGGCAAATATATAGATGAGCAGTATCGCCATTACAAAGCTGGGTATGGTCACGCCCAAAGTCGCGATAAACATAGCAGAATAATCCTGCCATTTTCCCTGCTTAAGTGCCGAATATATTCCCATTGGGATAGCGAGGACCAAGGTAAGAAGGATGGAGACAAGGCCCAACTTCGTCGTAACCGGGAAGCCAAGGCCAATCAGCTCATTCACCGACCTGTTTACCTGCTTGAAGGACGGACCAAAGTCGCCCTTAAGCACCAAATCCTCCAAATAATTAACGTACTGTTTCCATACCGGGTCGTCCAGATGATATTTTTTGTTTAATGCTTGTAATATCGCGTCAGGCAATTTCCTTTCTCTTGTAAAAGGCCCGCCGGGGATTGCATGCATAAGAAAGAATGTAATTGTTATGATGCACAGTATCGTAAGCAACATTGCCACTACACGCTGCAAAACATATTTTCCCATGTAGACAGCCCCTCCTTTCCAATATATTTAGTGATACGAACAACAGAAGTATGCCCTGCTGACCTGCAACATTGCATACATACATACAAAGAAATATACATGAAAAATTCAAAAACAACAATAGCTTATTTTTTTTGCGATTTATATTTGACGCTAAATTTTGATGGAAGATGCTTGTCTTTGAAAATAAATGGAATACGAATTCAAAGAAATGTTCGTAATCCGAATACAATAGTCCCAAAACAAGCATGCTTTAAACCATTACGGCCCGAACAAAGTTTTGCATATTTTCCCTGACCATATGGCATGTGTTACATTCTGGAAAATATAATATATTATTTTTTGTTTGGGAATTTATTTCCTCATGTTGGTAAAACATTCCTTGCTTTCCTCGCATATCTATGGGGATTTTTAAGAAGAATCTTATTTACAATTCTTTGAATCTATGGTATAAATGGAACATCTGTGTTGGAAGGTGGTGAAAGGATATGAAGAAGAATATGTTGCCTGCAATTCACAATGAACTGCATGTTCTTTGTGATCGTATCCACAGCACTGCAGGTATCAATGTTCAGTCAAGGGGGGAGTCTGCCCTTTTGAACACAACATGCGACCGCTTCGCAATCCTTTCACAGAACAATATGCCTGAATAGGTTTTTGTCTCTTTGGAAGCCCTGTGCGCTCAAGCGGCTGCACAGGGCTTTTTTATGTGCAAAAAGGAGTATCTTATGATTGCAAAATACTTTAAAACGGCGCAAATATCGCTGCGTGCCCAGACCAACGGCGGCATATGGTACCTGCTTCCGAAAATCCTGATCAAACTCATCTACCTACTTCCGCTGATGCTACTTTGGCGCGTGCTCATGCAAAACGGCGTAGAAGCTGATATGCGTTTAGACCAGATGCTTACCTATACCTACTTGAACGCGCTGCTGTCGGAGCTTTTGGTGGTGCGCACGCAGTTTTCCGGATGGACCTACGAAGGCGAACTGGTAGCGCTTTTTAACCGCCCCATGCCGCTCTTCGGCCAGATTATCGCGCAGACTGTTGGAGAATGGGTGCCCATGCTCATTGCCTTTTCCCTTCCGATGGCGCTCTTTGCCCCGCTAATCGGCATTTCCCTACAACCGGCCACGCCCTGGTTTTTTGTGAGCCTTTTGCTGTGCATTGCACTGGGCTTTGCCATAGACTTCGTGTTTGCCTGCTTTACCATTCGCCTGAAAGGCATGGCCTGGCTGGTATATATGATACGGATGTCGATTATCGCGTTGTTTTCAGGGGCTGTCATTCCGTTTCAGATCATGCCGTTCGGCCTTGGGCGGATCTTCGCGCTGCAGCCGTTTGGTAGCCTTGGAGGGGCCTCGCTTTCACTGTTCGTAGGCCTTGCGGAGCCGCTGCCCATTTTACTGCCGCAACTGTTCTGGAATGCCATACTCTGGCCGGCGGCATTCTTCTTCTTCAAAAAGACCCAGGAAAAGATGGTGAGTTATGGTGGCTGAAAAACCTATCAAAATTACCCCGAAGCGAATATTCGCGCTTTTAGGAATCGCCGCGAAGATGGACCTTGCATGGCTGCTGCGAGACAGAACGTTTGCCACGCTTACAATCCTTGCGGACATTGTCTCCACAATCGCCTCCGTATCCGGCGTTATGCTTTTAGCGTGGCGCTTTGGCGGAATTGGCGGAATAAGCGCCTGGGACGTGTTGTTCATGCTTGCCTACAACGTTATGCTAGGCGGCATCTATATCACATTCCTTGCCTCCAACAACGGGCATATTTCGCGCCTCATTGGCCGCGGGCAGTTTGAGCACCTGTTTATTCAGCCTTTGCCGTTGCCCACGCAGCTAATAACCATGGGCTTCATGCCCTTTACCGGCAGCAGCTCGATCTATGTGGGTGCGGGTCTGATGTGGTGGGCGCTCTCGCATATTCAAATGGTATTGCCATGGTGGTGGGCGTTCGCGCTCATCGGTAGCCTGATCGTATCCCTTCTGGTGATGGTGGGCACTTCCTACCTGTTTGCCACCGCCGCGTTCTACGCGCCGGTGCAGGCGGAAGAGATTTCCCATGAAGTGATGGATGTGTTCTTTGTGATCGGTACGTTCCCGCTTTCGGGTATGCCGCGCGGGCTGCAGCTATTGCTGATTACTGTTTTTCCGATCGGGCTCAACGCCTGGTTCCCCGCCCTTGTGCTGCTCAATAAAGCGCCGCTCGGCCTTCCCGCCGCGCTGCCGCTGATTGTATGCGGCGTATTGTGGGCAATTACCTCCATCGTATTTAAGAAAGGACTGAATTACTATGTCAAAAAAGGCGTCAATCGATACAGCGCGCGCGGACATCGCCGTTGATGTACAGGGCGTTACCAAGGTCTTTACCCAGTGGCAGCGGGAAAACGCGGGTAAGGGGCTGTTAAAGAACCTGTTAAAGCCGGAAAAACACATCATCACTGCGCTCAACGACGTTTCCTTCCAGGTAAAGCGGGGCGAGTTTATCGCCTACGCGGGGCCAAACGGCGCGGGCAAAAGTACCACCATGAAGCTGCTCTCG
>JAEZIE010000158.1 GCA_023416175.1 Bacillota bacterium | reverse complement strand
TGGACCATGCCAATCAGGAAGCAGTGGATCTTGTGGAGCATGCCCAGCGCGAAGCCGAAAAGATCCGCCGCGTGGCCGAGGAAGAGTTTGAAGCGCGCGTGGCGGAGGATAAGGTCTCGCTCGAAGTGCAGCGCCGTGTAGAATTGCTGCAGCAGCATGCGGAGCGCAACGCGAACATCGTATACAACGGCGCAAAGCAGTACGCCGATGAAATTCTAATGGATGTGCAGCGCTATTTGATGGAATATCACCACATGGTAGCGCAGAACCGGGCCGAACTTGGCGTTGCGCAGGCAGAAGCCGTGCAGACCCCAGAAGCGCCCGCAGCGCCCATAATACCCCAGCAGCCCGCTGTACCGCAGAAGCCCGAGCGGCGTCCCGTGGAACCACAGGTCAAAGCCCCTGCGCCCGTGGACGAAGAGGGAGAGGAAGAGAAACCGGAGCCGCGCAAAAAGCGGGGTGGTTGGTTCTTCCATCGTGACGACGAGCTCTTTGACGAAGAAGAAGTAACCGAAGAGGAAGAGCCTGTGGAAGAGGCTCCGAAAAAGGGCCGCCACGTAAAGCAACGCAGGCATGACGAGGATTTGGATCTGGATCTCGATGAATAAAAAAACGGGGCTGTCCATACGGACAGCCCCTGGCGTATCTAGAAACCTGCTTGAGGATTTCAAGGTATCGGTGCTTTCGGCACCGACGATTATTTTTTTGCTATGGGGAACCTGCGTTTCCCTATCCCCCTTCCTTAAGAACGCCTGTAGCGGGGGCGCGGGGGGCGGAGCCCTCCCGCTATAAAATAAAAAAATCTATCGTCGCCGCCGTAGGGGGCGATACCTTATGACAATATGTGCATTCCCTTTTTTGACACGTTCGGAACTGCGCTTATGGGCAGCCCTTTATTCTGTAAGTTGGATGTCGTTATTCCGCCCGGATGGCCTCAACAACCGGTGCAATCTGCTGTCGGTTTACGAAGCTGACCGTCTTCTTATAGCTGCCGAGTATGCCTTTTGAGTCCACATCCAGCGTTTGAGTGTCTTTGCGGCGGATGGAAGCGACCAATAAGGACATCAGGACGCGGTCTACTGCGCTCATCTTTTTATAATCAAGCCCTCCCCGCAGCAAGAACAGCGGCACACGTCCCCTCATTTCGGGCGTGAAATTGCCGCTTTTTACTTCCTCAAGCGCCATTTCCTTTTGGAGCGTTGCGCCCACCGCGACAACGATAAGACGTTTACCCTCTAGCGCTGCATAGTGTTTGCGAATACGGGAAAAGCCCAGCATGCCGCCCGCGTATAACGCGCCGCAGTAGACGATGGTGTCGTAATTGAGCAGCCGATCCAATTTGATCTGCTTCGCTTCTATTAGATCAGCGCCCGTTTCCTCAGCGATCCACTCTGCATATGTCTTTGTCGTTCCATATTTGGTTTGATACGCCACCAGAACACGCCCCATACTTCCCCCTCCTATGCGTGATTGTTATTCCCCCAGCAGCGCCGCGCAGAACGCTTCCGCGTCGAACGGCTGCAAATCTTCAATTCGTTCCCCAACCCCGACAAAACGCACGGGCAGGCCAAGCATTTCCTTTACCGCCACCGTCATACCGCCTTTGGCGGTACCGTCGAGCTTGGTCAGCACCACATCGGTCAGTCCCGTCGCTTCCCCAAAGGCTTTGGCCTGCGCAATGGCGTTTTGACCTGTGGTCGCATCCAGTACAAGGAGTACACGGCAGGCGGCGTCCGGTAGCTCTTTCGAGATGACGCGGCGGATCTTCTCCAGCTCGTGCATCAGGTTCTTCTTGTTGTGCAGCCTCCCTGCGGTATCGCAGATCAAGAGGTCGCAGCCTTTCGCCTTAAAGGAGTGGATGGCGTCAAACACCACGGCAGCAGGATCAGCGCCCTCCCCGTGGCGCACCATGGGTACCTTGGCGCGTTCAGCCCATATTTGAAGCTGTTCTGCCGCTGCGGCGCGGAAGGTATCCGCTGCCGCCAGCATCGGCTTTTTGCCCTGCTGCTTATAGTAGGCAGCAAGCTTGCCGATGGAGGTCGTCTTCCCAACGCCGTTGACGCCCACAATGAGCAGTACGCTTGGGCCCTCCTCCGGCAAAAAAGGTTCCTCCGTGCGCATATGCGAGGCTAAGATACCCTTTAGTGCCTCGCGCGCTTCGGCGGTTTTATGGAGCTTCTGCTCCCTCACCTGGCCCCTTAACTCATCAAGCAGGCGGTCGGTCAGCTCCGCGCCCACATCAGCCATGATGAGGGCTTCCTCCAGCTCTTCATAGAATTCATCGGTGATGCTGTCCCGCCCTGTAAACACGGAAGCAATAAAGCTGTCCCGTGTCTTGCTTAGGCCCTGCTTCAGCCGTTCAAATATGCTTGTTTTCTGTTCCATGTTGGTCCTTCCCTCTCACCCTGTGGCCTTAGCCCGCCTCCTGGAAACGGGCGGATACGATCTTTGAGACGCCCTTTTCCTCCATCGCGACGCCGTAGAGCGCATTGCATACCTCCATGCTGCCCTTACGGTGCGTAATGAGGATAAACTGCGTATCGTCCGCGTACTCTCTTAAGTAGTTTGCAAACCGGGTGACGTTGACTTCGTCGAGCGAGGATTCGATCTCGTCGAGGATGCAGAATACCGTGGGCTTGAGCTTGAGCATGGCAAACAGCAGCGCAATGGCCGTGAGCGCCCGCTCCCCGCCCGAAAGCAGCGTTAAAAGCTGCAGCTTCTTGCCCGGCGGCTGGGCGATGATGTCGATATCGCAGTTGAGCACATCCTTCGGGTCAGATAGCCGCAGTTCCGCATATCCGCCGCCAAAGAGCTGCTCGAATACCGCGGTGAAGTTCTGCTGGATGAGCGTAAACTGCTGCAGGAACTGCTTTTCCATCGTCTGGGTCAACTCGCCGATGAGCGTGTTCAGGTCCTGTTCCGCGCGGTTGAGGTCCTCGCACTGGGTGTTGAGCGCGGTGTAGCGCTCGTTTAAAATCTCATAATCCTCCACAGCGTTGACGTTGATGCTCCCGAGAGCCCGGATGTCTTTTTTAAGTTCATCGATGCGCACATGCGCCGCCGTGATGCCAACGCCTTCCTTGCGCAGCGGCAGTGCGTCTTCGTAGGTCAGCTCGTAATCCGTCATGATGCGCTGCACCATGGCGTCAAGTTCCACCTCAGTGCGGCTCTTGGTCAGCTCCTGCTTGTGGCGCTTTTCTTCAAGCTCCCGCAGGCGCGTGTTAAGCTCGTCCTTACGCGCGCGCGTATCGGAAAGCGTCTGTGACCGGCGCAGACGTTCTTCCTCCATGGCGTGCT
>JAEZIE010000125.1 GCA_023416175.1 Bacillota bacterium | reverse complement strand
GATGGCCCTCCTCTCGTTCCCTTCCAGGCTTGCGTTGAACATATGCGAGGGATCATTCAGGGATGCTCCCTTTGCAAAAGTCAGCTTCACGGCGGCCTTGTAAGTCTCTCCGGTGCATATCATCCCATCGTAAGACCACACAGGTGTCCCCCTCCATTTCCATTCCTCGACCACATCCGGGTCGACCCGCCTGATCAAGGCCCTTACCTTTGAGAGCATTTGCCCCCGCCAATCGCCCAGTTCCTCAATTCTTTCGTCAATTAGTTGGGACGGTGATTTCGTATTTTCCTGAGATTGCTTTTCCATCGCATAACGCTCCTTCAATAGAGTTCGTTTTTTACTTTTTCATTACCTTTTTTATAAGTCGAATTTATTATGTCCAAGCAGTCGCCTTCGACTATCCTTCCGATCGGAAGAAAAATCTCCGATATTTCGGAGATTCCATTAAAACAAACTAAAATCAAAATCAGCAAAAATTTATCACCCATGCCACGCTTTCCCATTTTTCTATAAGAAAAGACGTGAAATTCATTTCACGTCTAAATTCTAATCACTCCATTAATTGCTAAACCACTTACGGTCATGGATAAAGGTATTTTCCGGTGCAGCTGCTTTCGTCCTCCAAATTGATCCGGTCTTTTCCTAGCCAAGATGCTTGCTTAGATCGGCTATGATATCCTCCGCATTTTCCAGCCCTACCGAAAGCCGAAGCAAACTTTCGGGAATATGCGCTTTTTTAAGCTCTTCAGCGGTATGGGTGGAATGGGTCATGGATGCCGGGTGCTCAATGAGGGTGACCGCATCCCCCAGCGATACGGCAAGCGTGCACAGTTCCAGGCTGTTGATAAAGCGTTCAGCCTCTTCCCGAGAGGCATTCAGCTCAAACGCGATCATCGCGCCGGGCAGGCGCATTTGCCGCTTGGCTATTTCATACTGCGGGTGGGAGGCGAGGCCTGGGTAATGTACCGCCTTAACCCGTTGATGCTTACTCAAAAATGCCGCTATTTCCATGGCGTTAAAGCAATGGCGCTCCATGCGCATATCCAGCGTCTTCAGACCGCGCTCTACCAGGAAAGCATCAAACGGGCTCATTACCGCGCCGGTCATATACTTGAGCCCTTTGAGCGTGCATTCTTCCACGAACTCCTTTGTACTGCACAGAAATCCGCAGATCACATCCCCGTGGCCATTCAGATACTTGGTTCCTGAATGCACCACGATATCCGCCCCCATATCGATTGGGCGCTGCAGGTAGGGCGTAGCGAACGTGTTGTCCACCGCCACTTTGATTTCATTATTTTTTCGGTGGGCGGCAGAAGCGACGGCCTCAATATCGATCACACGGAGGTTGGGGTTGGCCGGGGTTTCAAAGTACACAAAGCGGGTGTTCGGCTGGATAGCGGCGGACAGCGCAGAGAGATCGTTAAAGTCAGTAAACGTCGTTTCTATACCAAAACGGGGCAGATGCTCCGAAAGCAGCGCGTAGGTACAGCCGTAAAGCGTTTTATCCGCTACAATATGATCTCCCGCCTGCAATACCGTCCAGAACATGCTGGAAATAGCACCCATGCCCGAGGAAAACGTCATGCCTGCCTGCGCATGCTCAAGCGCGGCGAGCCTTGCAGCCAATAGCGTCTGATTCGGATTGCCGACACGGGTATAGATATAGCCGCTCTCCTGCCCGGCAAAACGCGCTGCGCCTTGCGCGGCATCCTCAAACACGAATGTACTGGTTTGAAAAATGGGCATTGTAAGAGGATGATAGCCTGGTATGTCCATAGCGCCGCTGTGGATCTGCTGCGTGGCAAAGCCTTTTCCCGTCATGTCTGGCTTATTCATAGCTGACTCTCCTTTTATAGCAAATAAGATGGCCGCTGCGGATGGACTTTATTGTACACGCAGCAGCATGGTATACTGGAATGTACTCTCTTGTGCCCGCGGGCAGAATAGGAGGACACATGTCTTCTTTGGACCGGCTTTCCCATGCGGAAGCGATTTTACAAAAGGATCCTCTGCAGAACGCATACCCGCTACTGCGTATTGCGCAGGGGAAAATTGCAGACTGCGACGTAATTGGAAATTCCGTACGCCTGAGCGACGCGGAAAACGACAAAACCATGTACTGCATAGATTCGTTTGAAGAATTCAGTGCACTCTACCAAGTACGCAAAGAAAGCCTCGCCAATGTATCGCTTATAACAGATGACCGATATATCAGCGATATTCCTCGCCGTGACAACGCGATCCAATTCAGCGCCTTCTACCAGCTGCTTGCGCCCGAATATCTTCCAGTGGAACCGGTGGAAGGCGTTACGTTTACTGGTATACGGGAGGAAAATATCGATTGGATTCTTTCGGTATATCAGCATCCGGAATTGAATACTTCGTTTATCATGAGTCGCGCCCTTGCGCCCAATGCGCTTGCGATTTCTGAAGGAAAGCCCGTCGGCTTCTTTATGAGCCATTGCGACGCTGAGCTTGGCCCGGCCTATGTGGCGCCTGAATTTCGCGGAAGCGGGCTGGCTGCTCAGCTTCTTGCGCGCGTGGCCGCCGGGTTTCGGATGCGGGGCACGCGCCCCGTGCTGTATGTGCACCCTGAAAACACGCGTTCGCTTCGATGGCTATCAAAATCGGGCTGCACGCTTTGTCCCAATAAGGCCGTCTGGTTCTGGCGGGAGTAGCCTAGGACAGCAGGATGGGCTCTCCAACTTGCAACGCTCGGTGATAAATGGTAGCCGCGTCTTCCACATATTCAGCGCGGATACGCGCTTGGGCTAAGGACTCGCCCATGGCGATTACACCATGGCTTGCAAGCAGGCAGGCGTTCTTGCCTTTGTTGAACTCCTCCACCGCACTCAGCCCCAGTTCACGCGTGCCGGGTTTTTCAAACCTAGCGCAGGCGACCTCGCCGCCAAGGAAGGGCCGCATCTCGATGAGCACAAGCGGGATTGTCTGCCGTGTTACCGCAAAGGCCGTGGCATATGGCGAATGCGTATGGAATACGGCGCCCACATGCGGGCAGCTTTCGTAGACTGCCGCATGCATAGGCCACTCGGAGGATGGGCGGTATTTTCCCTCCAGGATGGTACCATCCAGTTTTACCGTTACAATATCTTCCGGTCTCATGATTTCATATCTGATACTTGTGGGGGTAATCAACATGTATCCCTCATCCTTGAGGTAGATAGAAAGATTTCCGCTGGTCCCTGCAAACAATTTGTTCTCAAAGGAGCTCCTGCTTATTTCCACAATTTCTCGCTTTAACTGTTCGATCGTACTCATTTCACCTATTGCGTCCTTCATTCATTAAAATTCGCCCGAATGGCCGCTTTGATAATATCTCTTTAAATCATACGGAGAGTATACACCACAGTCTGTTACGACGCCGCTGACCAGATGCGGAGGCGTAATATCAAAGGAAGGATAATATCCTTTTACGCCCTCCATCGCCGTACGTACGCCCATGGCCTGAAGTACGAACTCAGGATCCCGCATCTCGATCTTGACCGTATCAACAGTAGGATGGCCCCTGTCGGGCGCTCCGGTGGCAAAATACGGAATGCCCATGTATTTGGCCACAATCGCGATCTGAAACGTACCCACCTTGTTGACGATATATCCATCCTGACAGACCACGTCCGCAGCCGAGGTGAATACATCGATCTTTTCGTTCTGTATGGCGAACGCCGGCATATTATCCGTAATCACCGTCACGTCAAATCCCATATCGTGCGCTACGCTGGCGGTCAGGCGTGCCCCCTGAAAGTAAGGGCGCGTTTCCGCGCAATAGATTTTAAGCGCGTTGCCGCGGCGTCTGGCTTCCTTTAGCATCATCCCCACAATGGTTTCCCCAAAGCACTGCGTAAGCACCTTCGCGTTCTGCGGGAACAAATCCACCAGGTAGCGGGCCATGACGCTAACTTTTTCGTACCGCGCGTTATTGGCGCGCACGGCATGTTCCACAATCGCGTCGCTGACGTTTTTGCCCTGTACAAGCGCCTCTTCCGCCGCACGGCAGCAGCCTGCGGTAATAAGGGACATGCGGTCTACCGTGGTGGGGCGCGCATGCGAAATGGTATGGGCAGCATTTTGCAAAAATTCCTTTTGCCGCTGCTCGCTTTCATCCCGGCACTGGTATGCCGCCAATGCCATGCCCATTGCCGCCGCGGTATACGGGCCGGCACTCTGGGTGACCATATCCGTAATTGCCTGCGCGACCTCCCCGTAAGTCTCGCACTCTACGAACGAGATTTTCACAGGGTAGATGCGCCGATCCAATATCCTTACCTTGCCGTTTTCATACCAGGCGATATTTTCATACCGCAGCATGAACGCAAGATCCTGATCCGCTCTTTCCATTGGTTCTCCTCCCGGGCCCTTACCGGGCCGTATTTATACAAACAGGCGGTTCATCGTCTGCTGAACATCCCGCTTTACCTTCTCATAATCGATGGTAAGATATGAGCCGTTTTCGTAGAGGATGTTTCCATCGACCATCGTCATGGCGACATCGCTCGCCTGGGCCGAGTATACCAAAAGCGCTGGTATGTCGTGCACGGGCATCAGATGCGGCGCGTCCATGTTAATGGCAATCAAATCGGCTTTCTTACCCACAGCGAGCTCGCCGCAGTCCAAACGCCCCTGCGCCGCAGCACCGTTTTTGGTGGCCATCAGCAGCAGGTCATCAGGTACGATGATGGTCGGATCGCCAGAGTGCCCCTTATGGATAACGGACGCCAGGTGCATCTCTTCCATCAGGTTCAGGTTGTTGTTGCTGGCGGCGCCGTCCGTACCGATAGCGACGCGAACGCCACTGTTCTGCAGAGCTTGTATCGGCATAAAGCCGCTGCCCAGCTTCATGTTGCTGGATGGATTGTGTACACAGGTGACATCCTTTTCCAGAAGCAGCTCGATATCGGCAGGCTCCACCATCACGCAATGCGCGGCGATGGTAGGGTTATCCAATACGCCTAAGTCATAAAACCAGCGCGCGGGTGTTATGC
>JAEZIE010000060.1 GCA_023416175.1 Bacillota bacterium | reverse complement strand
CATAAAGGCAGTGGGCTCAGGTGTAGTCACAAGTATGGTATCGTGGCTTGCGGAAATCAGGCGCAGAATATGATCGGATATCCCCGCACCCGTATCAAATATCACGGTGTCCGCAATATCCTCCAGGCACATCAACTGCGTGACGATGTTTTGCACCGAGTCCGTATTGAGGCTGAGCATTTCCTCCATGCCGGAACCGCCGGATATGAACTTTACGTCATATACGCCGGTGCCAATGATTTCCCGGATGCTTCGCCCGCCATGTATGACGCTAAGGAGGTTGCCTTCCGTTTTTGCCCCGAGCATAACGTCTACGTTGGCAAGCCCCAGATCCATATCCACAATCAATGTGCGCCGTCCCAGTTTATTGAGGGCAATGGCGAGATTGATGGACGTGCTCGTCTTGCCCACCCCGCCCTTTGCACTGGTGACCGTTATCACCCGGATGCTGGGAGGAGTATGCCTGGCCCTCATAATATCGCGTAGCGCCTGCGCCTGGTCAAACATTCTCAGCACTCCCCTAACAGGTTTTTGGCTACCAGCTTCGTATCGGGTATGGAAACATCAAACGGTACATTCTGGCCTGTTGTAACAAAGGCAATGGGCTGCTTGGCTAAGGAAGCGATGTTCAGTACGCTGCCCCACGCGGTGACCTCGTCGAGTTTTGTGACGATCAGCTTATACGCGCTAAGGAAGGAATAATGGTTGATCAGTTCCCGGCTCGCGCCATAGCCCATGGAAGCGCTTACGCAAAGCAGCAGTTCGTCCGCGCCGCTATGCCGGATATACTCCTCAATGTCTTCCCGGTACCGCTTATCCGCAGGACTCTTCCCTGCGGTATCGATGAGTACCACATCACGGTCCTGCATCTTGACGAGCGCGTCTTCAATATCCTCCGGGGAGTATACGGTACAGATCGGCAGTTCCATAATCTCCGCATAAGCCTTTAACTGCTCCTGCGCAGCCACGCGGTAGGTATCCGTATTGATAAAACCTACCTTGAGTCCGTGGTTGATGGTAAACAGGCCTGCAAGCTTTACGATAGTGGTGGTCTTGCCTACGCCCGTTGGCCCAAGCAGCATGATAATGTTCATGCGGTATTTTTTTAGCTTGATTGCGGCGGGCTCGCCCAACACATCCTGCACAAGGCTGAACGCCACCTGTTCGGGATCGTCGTTGAATTTTGTGGTGATCTCGTGCGTCTGGGCGGCGATTTTTTTCGCTACGCCCACAAATACTTCGCGCTCCATCAGCCGGTTGCCGATCGCCTCAGCGCCCGGGGAGAGCTTGACGCCGCTCCGGCGGTCGAGCATCGGTCTCTGCTCGGTCCCGGCAGCAGCTTTCGCGGCGGGCGCTTCTGCAACCTGAAATTTTTTCTGCTCGGCCTGCGCCGCAGCAAGCGTTGCCGCCACGGCGGGTACAACCGCCTGAGGCCTCTTTTGCACGGGTAAAGCAGGCGGGTTGGGTGCAGGAGCTGGGCGGGGCTGTTCATACGCTTTGCGCTCGGGAATCATGCCCTTGCCCGGCACCGGCTCGTAAGCCACTGTCACTTCCACCAGTTTTTTGCCAAAAAAGCCCTTAAGGCCTTTTCCCCTGATCTGGCGGCTAGACAGTATCATGGCGTCGGGGCCCAATTCCTTGCGGATGCGCTCCATTGCTTCAGGCATTTCGTTTGCGATATAGCTCTTCACGAACATAGGTTAAAAGCTCACCACCCCATCAGAGAAGATTTCCACATCACGTTCCAGCTCATTGTATGAAAGCACGACGAGATCGGGATTGAGTTGCTCCGTAATCTGTTTAAAGTACCTGCGCACTGCAGGCGCTGTCAGGAAGATCGGCGTTCCGCCGGAACCAAGCGCATTTTCAACAGCGTTCTTCGTGCTTAAAAGAATCCGCTGGATTTGCAAGGGCTCCACCGCAGCGTACGAGCCGCGTTCGGTCTGCCGGATGCTGCTTGCGATGACCTGCTCCACCTGCGGGTCGAGCGTGATGACGCGGGCCCTATTATCCGGCACAAAGCGCTGCGTGATGGCACGTTTGAGGTTTTGGCGGACATATTCGGTCAAAAGTTCAAGATCCCTGGTGAGCGTGCCGTAATCGCCCAGGATTTCTAATATGGTACCGATGTCCCGTATAGAGATGCCTTCGCGCAGCAGGCTGGCCAATATCTTCTGTACCTCACCGATGGAGAAGAGCTTGGGAATAACTTCGTCCACCAAAGCGGGCTGCTGGGTTTTGAGGTTGTCGATGAGGACCTGGACCTGCTGCCTTCCCATCAGCTCATGCGCATGATGTTTGATGACTTCCATCAAATGCGTTGCGATGACGGAAGGCGAGTCGATGGTGGTAAACCCCTTCAGCTCCGCACGCTCGCGCTCACTTTCCGTGATCCAGACGGCAGGCAGGCCAAAGGCCGGGTCGGTCGTTTCAATACCGTCCAGCTTTGCCTCCAGCCCCGCCGGGCGCAGCGCCATGAAATGGTCGGGCATGACGTCGCCATGGGCGACCTCCAGGCCCTTGATCTTGATGCAGTAGGAGTTGGTTCCAAGCTGAATATTGTCCCTTACGCGTACGACCGGCACGATAATTCCCATTTCCATCGCGCACTGGCGGCGGATCATGACGATGCGGTCCAATAAATCCCCGCCCTGCATGGTGTCCACCAAAGAGATAATGCCGTAGCCAAACTCCATTTCGATGGGATAAACCTGCAAAAGCGACGTGACGTTTTCCGGCTTGCGCTTTTCCTGCGCGGCAAGCTCTGCGGTATCGTCCTCGGTCTGTACCTCTTTTTTCTTCTTGGCATTGGTGGTAAGGTACGCGAAAAGCGGCAGCGCGACTGCAATCAGCAATATGGGGATGGTGGGCATACCGGGGATAAAGCCGAGCATGGCAAGCATACCGCCCAAGATATAGAGCGCCTGCGGCTTTGCGAACAATTGGCTCGAAAGATCATTGCCAAAGCTGCTTTCGCTTGCTGAGCGGGTGACGATGATGCCCGCGGACGTGGAAACCAACAGCGCCGGGATCTGGTTGACTAAACCCTCGCCCACAGTAGCCAGCGCATAAACTTCGAGCACCTGTTCAAAGGGCATGACCTTGCCACCCAACCCCAAAGCGCCGATGATGATACCGCCGACCAGGTTGATGACAGTGATGATAATGCCTACGATGGCGTCACCCTTTATGAACTTGGAAGCACCGTCCATGGAGCCGTAGAAATCCGCTTCCCGCTGTATGGCTTCCCTGCGCTTTTTCGCTTCTGTTTCGTTGATGATGCCGGTGTTCAAATCTGCATCGATGGCCATCTGCTTGCCGGGCATGGCGTCAAGAGTAAACCTTGCGGCCACTTCCGCCACGCGCTCCGAACCTTTTGTAATGACCATGAACTGAATGATAACGATAATCAGGAATATGATGAAACCGACCACGAGATTGCTTCCCATAACAAAGGATGCAAACGTGTGGATAACGTTGCCCGCCTCCCCGCCATTGCCCAAAATGAGGCGCGTGGAGGAAATATTGAGTGCAAGCCGGAACAACGTTAAAAGCAAAAGCATCGTCGGGAACGTGGAAAATTCCAGCGTTTCCTTGATATACAGGGACATTAAAAGCACGAGCATGGATATGGAGATATTGAGTATCAGCAGCATATCCAGCATTTGAGTGGAGAGCGGAACGATGATGAGCAGAACGATGCCCAGCACCATCACGGCCACCATGATATCCGAACCTTTGATTTTCACGCGTTCACCTCCTCTTTTCCGGATGCTTCAAGCGGTACACATATGCCAGGATTTCGGCCACCGCCTGGTAAAGTTCCTCCGGCACCTCGTCGCCTATCTCACAGAAGAAATACAGGCTGCGGGCCA
>JAEZIE010000035.1 GCA_023416175.1 Bacillota bacterium | reverse complement strand
GCTGGCAGTCAATGATTCCAAGATTGTGGGGGATGAAAAATGAAAGAGAATAATAACGGATATCTTTTGATCATTGGCGGCGCTGAAGATAAGCGCGGAGACCGCTCCATATTAGCGCAGGCTGCCGATATGGTAAGAGAAGACGAGATCCTGACCATTGTTACCACTGCAACCAATTACCCGGAGGAAGTTGGACAGGAATACAAGGATGTCTTTTATAACCTTGGCGTGGACAACATCAATATACTCAACATAGAATCACGGGAAGATGCGAACAGCGAGGAGGTCTGCGATGTTATCCGCAGGTCGAAATGCATTTTCTTTACCGGGGGAGACCAGCTTCGGATTACGAGCATATTGGGTGGAACAAAGGCAAATAGTGAACTCCAGTATCTTTACCAGGACGGCGGATTTATCATGGGAACAAGCGCCGGGGCATCGGCAATGAGTTCCACAATGATTGTTCAGGGCAACGATAATGAGCCCGCAAGAAAATGCACCCTCAAAATGGCGCCCGGATTGGGGCTGATTGAAAACTGCATTATTGACCAGCACTTTGACCAGCGTGGAAGGTTTGGGCGCTTATTGTGCGGCATTGCGGAAAACCCCAACGTAATTGGAATCGGCATTGATGAAAACACTGCAATTAAGGTGTACCCCGACATTTATTTTAAGGTGATAGGGGAAAACTCCGTAACCGTGATAGACGGGAGCACCATACAAAGCTCTAATGTCGCAGAACTGGAGCCCAACGAGCTGCTTGCAATTGTTGGCGTGACCGTTCATATTCTTCCGTACGGATACGGATATGACATGAAAACCAAAGAGGTTATAAAAGTCGATCAATATACTGGAGACAAAGATGAAGATTATTGACATCACCACCTTCCGGGGCAGAAATATTTATAGCCATTTTCCTGTCATCAAGATGGTATTGGATAGCGGAAAATATAGTAATATTCCTACGACTCAGATCGAAAATTTCAATGATTGGATTCTGCAGGAGTTTCCTGGTCTGAAAACAAATTATTGCGGCCTTGGGTATGAGGGCGGCTTTTTGGAGCGCCTGAATTCTGGCACATATCTTGCACACGTAATCGAGCACATCATTTTGGAAATGCAGTTTATGGTGGGCTATAACGTGACATTTGGCAAAACGCGTGCAACGGACAAGCCCCGGCAGTCCTTCCTTGTGTATGAATATAGGAATGAGGTTTGCGGCTTGGAGTGCGGCAAAGCAGCGGTCTACCTCGTCGATAACTTTTTAAGGCATAAAAAGGCAAACGTTCAGGAAACGCTTGCTGCGATTAAGCAGGCTTCCAGAGAAGCTGATCTTGGGCCAAGCACGGCCGCCATTTTTGATGAAGCCAAAAGTCGTGGGATACCCGTTCATAGGCTGGGAACAGAAAGCCTGATACAGCTTGGGTATGGGAAATACCAACGTAGGCAGCAAGCAACATTGGCCGATTCCACTTCCTGCATAGCGGTCGATATTTCATCTGATAAGCAGCTCACAAAGTCGCTGCTTCGGGAGCAGGGCGTACCGGTTCCGGAAGGAAAACTTGTTTTTAGCGAAATCTCAGCGCTTCAGGCAGCAAAAGAAATCGGCGTGCCTGTGGCTATAAAACCGCACGATGGAAACCAAGGCAAAGGGGTGCATCTGAATCTGAAAAATGAGCGGGAAATCAGGGCCGCTTTTAAGGATGCCTTTTCCTACAGCAGCGCTGTTATTGTAGAGCGGTTTGTCACGGGAAAAGATTTCCGGGTCCTAGTTGTCGGCAATAAGGTCAGCGCCGTTTCGGAACGTAACCCCGCTTCCGTAACAGGGGATGGCGTGCACACAGTTGAAGAACTCGTCAATACCGTCAATCAGAATGAAGACCGGGGCGACCATCATGAAAAGCCGCTGACAAAGATTAAGATTGATGCAAATGCCCGCAGACTGCTTCGGCGCAGTAAGCTTATGCCGTCTTCCATTCCCGAAATGGGACAGACCGTTAAACTCAGAGAGAACGGGAACCTTAGTACAGGCGGCACCGCCATAGACCGTACGGAGGAAATACATCCCGAAAACGCGGAGCTCGCAATCCGCGCGGCATCTATTTTAGGCATTGATATCGCCGGCATCGACATTGTAACAGAGGATATTTCCGTTCCAATCAAGCAGACCGGGGGCGTAATTGTGGAGGTCAATACGGCTCCGGGCATTCGGATGCATTTATATCCAAGCGAAGGAAAGCCACGCAATGTTGCAAAGGATATTGTTGATTTTCTTTTTGCAGATGACGATGCTTTGGAGTTTCCGATTGTATCCGTTACCGGCACAAACGGCAAGACAACAACCACAAGGCTGATTTCCCATGTACTTATGTGCCAAGGGAGATCAGTCGGTATGACGAGTACATCCGGCACTTACATCAATGGCACCTGCATTCACCAGGGGGATGATACGGGAGTTGTAAGCGCTGGCATGGTACTATGCAATAAAGATGCGGAGGTAGCGGTTCTGGAAACAGCCCGCGGAGGAATTCTCCGGTCCGGCCTTGGCTATGATCTTGCAGACATCGGCGTTATCACAAATATTGCGGACGACCATTTGGGGCTTCAGGGAATCAATACGCTGGAGGAGCTTGCGTTTGTAAAATCGCTTGTGGCCGAAGCCGTGAAAGATACCGGGTATGCCGTGCTGAATGCGGAAGATCCCATGACGTCATATATCATGAACAGGGTAAGAGCAAATATCATATTGTTCGCAAAATCGCCCGAGGCTTTTATCGGCCGTTATTCGAAGTTTAAAAAAGTCTATGTATCCAGTGGCAAGATTGTCGTTCATGATGGAGAAATCACGCCTGTTATAGACCTAAAAGATATTCCCATTACAAAGGATGGCGCAATCCCATGCAATGTTGAAAACTGTCTGGCTGCGGTTGCCGCTCTCCATGGCCTAAAGGTACCTCTAAAAACGATAGCGCAAGGATTATCAAGCTTTACGTGTAATGAGGGACGTTTTGAAGTATTCCCCATGGATGGTTATTCCATTTTACTGGATTACGGGCATAACTTGCCCGGATACGAGGCGGTAATCAGTGCTTTGCCTTCTTATCATCCCAAAAGACTTGTGGGTATAATCGGTATGCCTGGAGACAGGCAAAATGCGGCCATTCAAGCGGTAGGCGAGCTTTGTGCAAAGCATTTTCAGAAGATCTATATTAAAGAGGATGAATGTCTTCGCGGGCGTAAGAAAGGGGAGGTAAGCACGCTCTTCTATCACGCGGTAATGAAAACACATTTCCCCAAAAAAGAGGTGATTATTGCCGATAGTGAGCTCGGAGCGTTGGAGTCAGCCATTATGAATGCCCGGGAGGGCGACCTGATTGTCGTATTCTATGAGCATTTGGAGCCGATTTTAGAGTACATTCATCGATTACAGCAGCCCCAAGAGATTGCCGAGCCCATTTTGCAAGATATCAATGCATATATAGGATAAGTCCTTACATAAAAAACAGGCAGGCCATAGGCTTGCCTGTTTTCATTTTGACCGTGGTGAACTGGAACGTTACCTATGTACCCTGGCTGACACAAGAAATGTCTTTGCTGACAAATTTAGAAGCGGCAAAAGCAGCAAAACAAACCCCGCTACCGTTATGGTGGCGGGGCATTAATATAGGTTTTACAACTAATACTGACTGCTTTGCGGAGATTGTTGACCCTGTTGGGACTGCTGGCCCGACTGAGACTGCTGCCCCTGCTGTGATTGCTGGCCTTGCTGCTGCTGATTGCCTTGTTGTCCGCCTGTTTTGATCCCGCTAATAATTTGAGGGATTTTATCCATTAAGCCCGTTCCAGCAGCGCCCATGCCGATAGGGGTGACAGAAACCTGATCGTTGTCAATAATAATGATAGCGTCCGTGCAGAGCTTTAGGCCGACGCCATGTGCACCACCCATCATGCTGCCAATTCCGCCGCTTGTCTGAGCGTTTTGCTTGCCTTTGCTTTGCGAATCTCCCCCTCCAAATCCGAGCATCATAGACATTACAGGCAGGAAAGTTTTATCGCCCTGCACGACAGGTTTACCAATCAAGCCATCTTGCTGCGAAAAGTCTTTTAGGTTTGAAAATAGGGTATCTACATATTGGGTTACATCTTGTTCCATGCTGTGCTCCTTATGTCTTATATTTTAAGTAGTCCCAAATAGTATGCCCTACTTTGACGTTTGCTGATGCGTCAAGGGTAACATACAGTTCATCCGACATGAAATTCGGCTTCAAATCCAGACTACTGATGGAGACGAACGAAGATATAATACTAAGCAAACCCGAAACCAAACCTGTCACAAATGGATCACAAAACCCATATGAGGTTGAAAGCTCGATGTTAGATATTTTTAAAGCATTTAGAAGCCGTTTTGTGTTGGATACCTTCTCACTTACAAGTTTAGATCTAAATAACTTCATCTTTAGAAAATAAACAGTGAGACAGGCACCTCTGTTTTCCATAGCTACCGTGGCCATAAACAGCGGATATAACCAGGTAATGCTGACTTTCATCGTATTCCTGTTAAGCATTGCATAAATCGTGATTCTGGTGCCACGCACAAGGTCAATAATAACTAAAAGGACCAATAAAATCAGTAGAATGTAAAGTATTATCATCTTTTCATCCGATCGCTTTAATAAACTTAGTATGTACGACTGGAAAGAAAATATCTTTTACATTGAATACGAGGCAAGGCGAAAATACGTGAAAGGTGAGCGATAACATCCAAAAACCGTCTGAATATGCCATACCATCAAAGCCATACTAACCCCATCTACCCATGTGTCTTCATGCATGGGCGGATCCTTCATATACGCCCCGCTGGCTTTGCAGTGGGGCCATTTGGTTTCTCAATGCATTCATCCTGAAAGTCCTTCGATATTGCCTGCTTCAATTTGCTTTGTAACCTCATGACTGAACGGCGCATACCTAGATAACCAGAAGTTCAGTACATCTGGCTAATTTTTGTTTGACTTCTGAGTCGAAAACGCACGGCTATTGACAAATGCAACCCTAGGCGTATAATGTTGAATGTTCAACAGTTGGCGCTTCAACAAGGAGGACATATGGGGTTTCATTCATTAAACCGGCTTTGGCGGTATGCCAAGGAATACGGGCACACCCGCATCAGGAATGCCGGAGTGTCCGATACAGAGTATCAGATCTGCGCGTTTCTGCATTTTCACTACGACATGTCGCAGGACGCGGTGGCATCCGCGTTGTGTTTGGACAAAACAACTGTTGCAAAGGCATTGCTCTCCCTCGAAATCAAGGGTTATATCAGGCGGGAGCAAAACCCAGAGAACCGGCGAAAGAATGTCCTATCTATCACAGATGAGGGACGTGCGACGATTACCGATGTGATCGACGTATACGACGTATGGACGGACGAAGTTTGCTCATGCCTTTCTATGGAGGAGCAGGAGGCATTTAACGATTATCTTGGACGCATGGTCGAGAAAGCAAAACAAATATCTGATAAAAATTAATGAACAAGCAAGTAATAGAAAAGGTGGGCGAATCATTGAATTCGAACAAACAAATTGAACTAATGAGCAATGCTCCTGTAGCAAAAGCGATACTTAAAATGTCTATTCCTGTGGTATTCGGGATGATGGTTCAAGTGCTGTATAATCTTGTAGACACTTTTTTTGTCGGGCAACTGGGAGATAAGGATCAGCTTGCCGCAGCCAATATCACCACGCCGCTGTTTATGTTGCTGATGGCGATTGCGA
>JAEZIE010000009.1 GCA_023416175.1 Bacillota bacterium | reverse complement strand
CCTGCTTCTGCTGCTTCATCGAAAGCGAGATGCGCTTTTTATTCGTGTCCACGGACAGCACGCGGACTGAAACCACATCCCCAACTTTCACGACCTCGGACGGATGCTTCACATACCGATCCGTAAGCTCAGAAATATGCACAAGCCCGTCCTGATGCACGCCGATGTCGACAAATACGCCGAAATCGATGACGTTCCGTACGGTACCCATCAGCTCCATGCCGGGCTTCAGATCGTTCATATCCAAAATATCCGTACGTAAAAGCGGCGGGGGCAAAGCGTCACGGATATCGCGGCCAGGCTTTAACAGCTCCGCAACCATATCGCGCAGCGTCGGCACGCCTACGCCGCATTCGGCCGCAAGTTTCTCTTCCCCCAACTGCTTGATGCGCAACGGCAGCGCAGTTAGACCGCCCTGCTCAATATCCGAAAGTGCGAATCCGCACAGGGACAGGAGCTTTTTTGCCGCGTCATAGCTTTCCGGGTGGACGGCAGTATTGTCCAAAATATTCTTTCCGCCGATAATGCGCAAGAACCCTGCGCACTGCTCATACGCCTTGGGCCCCAGTCGCGGCACCTTTTTCAGTTCCGTCCGGCTGTGGAAGCCGCCATTTTCATCACGGTAGGCAACGACGTTCTTGGCCGCTGTGGCGTTGAGGCCGGAAATATACCCTAAAAGCGGTGCGGACGCGGTGTTGACGTCCACCCCCACGCTGTTGACGCAGCCCTCCACCACACCGGTAAGCGTTGCGTCCAGACGCGCAGCGGGAAGATCGTGCTGGTATTGCCCCACGCCGATGGATTTGGGGTCGATCTTGACGAGTTCCGCCAGTGGGTCCTGCAGCCTTCTTGCGATGGAAACCGCGCTCCGCAAGGAAACGTCATACTGCGGGAATTCCCCCGCCGCCAGCTTGGATGCGGAATATACGGAAGCCCCCGCCTCGTTGACCACCATATAGCTCACCTTCGTGGGAAGCTCCGCAATGAGTTCCGCCACAAACAGTTCCGCCTCCTTGGAGGCCGTGCCGTTGCCTATGGCGATAATCTCCACGTGGTGCGCGGCGATGAGGCGCTTGAGTTCCTTCTTCGCCTCGTCCTTTTTATTTTGCGGGGGCGTTGGATATACCACGGAAGTATCGAGCGCCTTACCCGTCGCGTCCACCACAGCGATCTTGCAGCCGGTACGGTAGGCGGGGTCGAGACCCAAAGCGACCTTACCGCGTACGGGCGGCTGCAGCAGCAGCGGCTTTAAGTTGAGTGCAAACATGGAGATGGCCTGCTCGGCGGCTCGCTCCGTGAGATCAGCTCTTACTTCCCTCTCAATGGAAGGGAAAATCAGGCGGCTCCATGCATCCTCCGCGGCCTCGTGCACAGCAGAAGATGAAATGCTGCCTTCCCGTACGAACTGCCGGAATAGTATGGCACGGGCGCTATCCTCATTGACCGATATGGATACCTTTAAGTACCCTTCCCGCTCCCCGCGGTTGATGGCGAGGATGCGGTGGCTGGGCAGCGTCCGCACGGGTTCGGAAAACGCATAGTACAGGCGGTAGACCGAATCCTCTTCCTTGGTGGCACGGGAAGCGAGCACGCCCTCCCGTCCGAAGAGCGCGCGCAGCAACTTTCGGGAAGCGGCATCGTCTGAGATGCGCTCGGCAAGTATATCCTTTGCACCCGCAAGCGCCTCTCCCGCAGAAGACACGCCTTTTTCTGCGTCTATGAACGGCGCGGCAAGCGCATTCAGTTCGCCTGTGCGCTGGTCCTGCTTCAACAGAAGCTCCGCAAGCGGCTCCAGTCCCTTTTCCATGGCGATGGTGGCCCGTGTTCTGCGCTTGGGACGATAGGGACGGTAGAGGTCCTCCGCCTCCGCCAAAGTCGCCGCGTTTTCAATGGCGGTCTTTAAATCATCCGTCAGCTTTTCCTGCGCCGCAATGCTCTCTATGATCTCTTTCTTGCGGGTTTCCAGGTTTCTTAAATATAAAAGCCGTTCGTGCAGCTCCCGCAGAACCTGATCGTCGCACGAGCCCGTCATTTCCTTGCGGTAGCGGGCGATAAAGGGAATGGTGTTGCCGTCGTCGATGAGCGAGAGGATGTTCGTAACATGCCTAAGCTCGAGCTTAAATTCCGTAGATAGCGTTTTTACAATGTCCATGCTTATATTCCTTTAGGTAATGTAGATACTGTGCGCGATTCTTGCGCTTCTCAATCAGTGGTTACATAGGTATTGGCGTGGGGGAAGTTGCGCCACTGCCCGCCCGCAAGCCTGTGTATTTCCTCAGCGGCGAGGAACCATTTTTCCACCGACTGCGTTTCCGGGAAGAATTCCAAAAACTCATTCTCCACAAACGTATAAAACCGGGTTATATCCGTGCACATGCCGAACGTGGGCAACTGCTTGGGCTCAATGTGAAAGGAGAAGGGCTGCCCCTCCCGCGTGCCGGAAAAAGAAAATCCGCTGTGGTCCAGCGTGAGCTCGCCTTCCCCTACAATCTGTGAGGTCTCCTGATTCTTCAGATATTCATATTTCGGCAGCACACCAAGACGTACCTTCTCTCTTAGAACAAACTCTTTGTTTTTGACTAAGCGGTACACATGTCTGCGCTGCAAGTCGAACCACTCCTTCGGGGTATTGGGAATGACGCAGCTTTCGTCGAGCGGAATGAGCTCGTAATAATCGTTCATCATTGCGCCATTTCCGCAGCGCTTGCAGGATATGGTGTTTCCTTCGCCGCGCATGCCGAACTCCTCATGGCACCTGGGGCACCAGAACAGCAGCGTATGCAGGTTGTGGGCCACTCTGCCTCCCGCCTCAAAGGATACCCTTGCCTGCTTGTTCCACTCATAATCGTCATGGTAGAGCGCTTCGTCCAGCTTTGCCTGTATTTCGTCCGCAGAGAGCTTTGCGATCTCCCCGGGTGACAGGAGTTCGGAAACCGTCACCGCCACTTTACCCGGGCGTTCGTCCAGACAGTATTTTGTGCTGGTCAAATATCCGCCGGAAATTTTCAGCATCAGCACAGGAAGCTTGAAATGCTTTAAAAACTTTCCGCTGCCAAGAGCGCAGGGCTGGTTTGCACCGGAAATAGAACTCATGCCCTCCGGGAACAGCACGATGCGGCCGTCCTTTTTTAAAATGCGGGTAGCCTCGCGGATGGTGTAAGTGTCCGGAACAAAATTGCGCTTGGGAATCACCTGCATCAGCCGGAAAATAAACGCAAGATGGGAGCGGAAGAACTCGTTGTACCCCGCCACAAAATTGAGCGTGTGGGGGTAGAATGCCATGGTGGCGTAAAGGTAATCAAGCCTTGATGCGTGGTTGCCCACCACAATGTACGGTCCCGGATAATTCTTCAGGTCGATTTCATGCTCAATCGTGACGCCGAGCTTTTTTTGGAAAAGCACGCGCAGCGCCGTTACGAGTATGCGATAAAT
Source organism: Bacillota bacterium (assembly GCA_023416175.1). GTDB lineage: Bacteria > Bacillota > Clostridia > Christensenellales > CAG-138 > JAEYLA01. Next base: position 10,721 of record JAEZIE010000009.1, on the reverse strand, counting down.
GAGCGCGGGCGGTTTTTGCAGCTTGCGTGCGGCAAGCTTTTGCTGCAGGGTCTGTTTTTCCTTCATGCTATTCCCCCAATTTATCCGAACAGTACAAGAGCTTCTTGCCGGCTCCATCTTCCCCGGCGTACAATAAAGGCATGTTCATCAATGCGGTACAAAAGCAGAATGTGCCCGCCGGGCAGGAAGCGTATCTCGACTTCATCCCTGCCATTCGTGCGCTTACGGAGCTGAAGCTTACCCGGCCGATTACATTCTTTGCCGGAGAGAACGGCTCTGGAAAGTCCACGCTGCTTGAGGCCATCGCCGCCGCCTACGGTTTTAACCCGGAGGGCGGTTCAAAAAATTTTAATTTCTCCACGCAGGACTCCCACTCCCGCCTGTATAACCGGCTGCGGCTCGTGAAGGGCGTCCCCTACGCGCGCGACGGCTTCTTTTTACGTGCGGAAAGCTTTTATAATGTCGCCTCCGAGGTGGACAGGCTTAATAGGGAAGTGGCAAGCCCAAGCTTTTTAAAGTCCTACGGCGGCAAATCGCTTCATGAACAATCCCACGGGGAAAGCTTTTTGGCGCTTGCGCTCAACCGATTTCAGGCAAACGGCCTGTATATACTTGACGAGCCGGAAGCGGCGCTTTCGCCTTCCCGCCAGCTTACGCTGCTTGCGCGGTTCCACCAGCTTGTCCAGCAGAACGCGCAGTTTCTCATTGCCACGCATTCCCCGCTGTTGATGGCCTATCCCGATGCGGAAATTTTATGGCTGGATGAAACGGGCATGCGCCCCGTTCCTTATACCGATACGGAGCATTACCTGATCACCCGTAGGTTTCTGGAGAACCCGAATAAGATGCTGAATATCCTGCTTTCTGGCGAGTAAAATGTGACAGCGCGCTTCCTGTTTCCTGTTTTTCCTACTACCGTATCATTCGTATTGTACCCCGCAATGCGCCCCCGCGCAAGCCGCGATGCGCTACTGCCGCACCGTTGGCTCCATCACAGCGAGCGTATTGTTGATGGTATCCATTTCCACCAATGCACCAAGGGGAATTGCGGCTTTATAAACGCCGTGGCCGGAGGCAAGGTTGGTCATAAGGGGTTTTCCCATCGGAACGATGACCTCCTGGATAAGCGATTCATAATCCTTTTCGTAAGCGGGCGGGCAGTCCGTGCACTCTCCCATCAGGATACCGGCGCAGTCGTCAAACTTGCCCGCAAGCCGAAGGCTGGTGATATAACGGAATACGGTGTTGATGGGCTCGTGCGTATCCTCCAGAAACAGGATACGCCCGCGCGTGCTGATTTCATAGGGCGTGCCTAAAGTATCCACAAAAGACGTTAAGTTCCCGCCCACAATGGTGGATGTCACCCTGCCCGGAATGCGGCTTACTAGCGGCATCCCCGGCGGATTTTCAATGCACCGGGAGGACTGGAGCGTGGATGTGGCCGCAAAGAACTGGTCGAAGTTATAGGCCGGCGTATCGGGCCTAAAATCCAGCAGCATGAGGCTGTGGAATGTGATCATATTGCAGAACTGCGTAAGAACGTTTAATAGCACCGTAATATCGCTGTATCCGGTAATGATTTTGGCGTTTCTGGCGATGACGGAAAGGTTGAGATACGGCAGAATTCCTGCCACGCCCACGCCGCCCCGCGTGGGGATGATGGCGCGCACCTGGGGGTTTTCGAACATGCTCATTAAATCGGCGGCGCGCTGATCCTCGGATGCCGCCACTTAGCCCGCGTACGAGTACACATAATTTCCAACGATCACATTGAACCCCATGCTTCTGAGCATCATGATGCCGCGGTCTATCGTGGCCGCGTCCTCGGGGCTGCCCAGTGTAACGACGCCTATCGTGTCCCCCATGCGCAATATCGGCGGAGCAATAGCCATGAGCACCGATCCCCATCTCCTTTTCTTACAGTATATGGCGGCAGGGATATGCTGATGTCGATAAAGTGGCAAGCCCCTTTTTAGTTTTTTTCGTGCAGTATTGGCGGAATTAGATGCAAGGTCGGGGCATGTCTGGTGCCCTTAATAAAATACGGGCCGGAATGATCATTCCGGCCCATCATTTATATCTGTTATTCCTCCTCCGGCAGTTCGCCCGTTTGCTCGTCCAGTCCTGCAGGCGGTGTCGTGGAAGGCTGCGGGGACGCGGGCTGCGGTGTGCCTGTGCCTGCGGGAAGCAGCTCGTAAAACGCTTCCGGCAGCATCTTCTTGTCCACCTGCGCCTGGGTGATGTTGCGCATGATGCAGTAGGTGTACATGGCCTCCGCCAGCTTGATCTGCGCCTGTTCAATTGCCTTCTTGTCCAAAGATGAGGCTGTGAGCTTTTCTATGGTTTCCTCTCCTGCGTTGGCGGGGATGTTGCGCTGGGCGACTTCAAGCAGCTGTGCTATGGCGGTCTCCACCGGCTCCCTGAGTTCCTGGTCCTTGAGGGGCAGCGCCTTATCCTGTTCAAGGAGGTACTGTGCGCCTTGGGCATAGGTGAGCGCCGCAAAAGCGGCTTTGTCCGCGCGTACATAGTCGAGATCATACCGCGGGTTGGTCTTGATGTCTATGCCGTAAATTTCGTGGATCAGCCTTTCGAGCTTATCATTATCCAGCACATAGAACGAGGCGTTGTAGACGTTGCTGATGTATTCACCCTCTAGCGTATGGCGGCTGAGGTTCTCCATATTAAGCCCCATCGCAAACATCGTCATGGCGGCAATTTGCTCGGAATTGAGGTTGGTATTGATTTTGTCCTGTACAGAGGCGTAGATTTTGGGCAGATTTATGAGCTGGTTGCGGCTTTTGAGCTGTTCAAATATTGAGAACAACATGCGCTGCTGCCTGTCGGCGCGGCCTACATCGGTGCTGATGCCCTTGCGAGCGCGCACATAATCGAGAACCTGTTGGCCATCAAGATGCTGCATGCCGGTTTCAAGCACGCGGCCGTTGAGGCGGATCCGCACATCCACATCGTAATCCACGCCACCCATTGCATCCACAATGGCCTTGAGGCCCGTCATGTCTACACCTGCATAATAGTCAATGGGTACGCCCAAGAGATTCTCCACCGTTTTCATGGCATACAGAAAACCATCACCCTCCGCGCTTCCGCCATGCGCAAACGCCGCGTTGATCTTCCATCTTCCTTTTTTGTTGTAGATGGGCGCATACGTATCTCTGGGAACAGAGATCAAATCCACCGTATCCTTTTCAAAATCCACCGCCATGAGCATGATGACATCCGAACGGTAGTTATTGTTTTCATTCCGATAGAGCGCACTATCCTCATCCTCACGCTCGGGGCTTTGATCCCACCCCAGCATCAGAATGTTGACTTTGTTTTTCATAAAGCTCAGATCCGCGTTTTGACGCAGCTCTTCCTCTGGGGAAAGGGTGGGAACGGGCGTGGGGGTAAGCGGCATCTGGTTATTTTCATTAGGCGTATCAGTCACAACAGGACTGGGACTGGGCGTCATCATGGAAGGCGCCTTAAACGCGCTCATCGGGTCCATAAACATGACATACGCATACCGTCCCCCCACGAACAACAGCGCAATGCCCAAAATGAGCAAAATGATTTTCCAAATTCGTTTGTTTTTGGTAGTGGCGCGGCCGGTTTCCTGCCCTTTCATACGCCATACCTCCTTACCGAAAGCGCTTCGCGTCATTGCCCGCGTGCCAATATAGTATACCACCATAAAGAGATTATTGTCATAGTATGCGAGCATGTGATGGGAACAATTTTGCGCATTATGGATAATACTTCTTTTATTTTAAATTAAAGTAAATTAGCTCTTGATTATAGTGAATATTCCTTTTAATATTAGGTATATCCTGTAGTGTTTTGTTGAAATAATGCCTTTGGTTTTCACACTTGTCTTTGAAAACGCATGCTTTTTAAAAAGCGCGAAAAGAAGTGCGAAAAAAACACGCTGTGTAAAGTTTCGCTCTTTTTTTCCTTCGTGCTACATATAGCAACGGATTCCTATTGTTGTACAATATGCTGTTGCTTGCCGTCGAAGCGTTCATAAAGCAGGGAATAGGCGGAAATATTTTTTTGAATTGACTCGTTCCAATTCCAAATTCGACAACAATATTGGATATTCACCCCTGACATTCCATATATTTGAATGTTACAATAGCATCAACGTCAATAACAAAAACATAAAAAAAGCGATTCTTCGATAAAGTTTTTTATAGGAACCAATCCTGTAGTGGGGGATTACGGGATGGCGATAAAAGCGAAAAGGGGGATCTTATGTCTAAGTATCGAATTTTGTTGGTCGATGATGACCCGCAGTATCTTTCTGCCGTACGGGGCTACTTTTCCGTGCAGGAGCCAATCAGGCAGGTGGATATCGCAACGGATGGGCGGCAGGCGCTTGAGAAGCTGCACATGACGCATTACGATGCAGTGCTTATGGATCTCATCATGCCTAAACTGGATGGGTTGGGCGTACTCGAGAGCCTTTCCATGACCAGTGGGGAAAAACCCGCCGTCATCATCGTCTCCGCCATCCGCAACGAAAACATGATCCGTAACGCCTGCACGCTTGGTGCAAAATACTTTATGGTAAAGCCGGTGGAGCCGGATACGCTTTATAAGCGCGTGCTGGACATGCTCCAGACGACCCCGGTCAGCACCACTGTGCCTACCCTTTCCCAGCCGCCCAAGACTTTGGATGAAAAAATCACCTCCGTATTCCTGGTGGCCGGAATACCTGCCCATATCAAGGGTTACTATTACCTGCGCGAAGGCATCCGTATGGTATTCTACCAGCCTGTGCTTATCAACCGCATCACCAAGGAGCTGTATCCCGGCATAGCCAAGCAATTCTCCACCTCACCCAGCAAGGTGGAGCGCGCCATTCGGCATGCGATTGAGGTCGCCTGGACGCGCGGAAAGATTGAAAACATCAACCAGCTTTTTGGCTATAATATCTACTCCAAAAACGACAAACCGACCAACGGTGAATTTATCGCCCTGGTGGCGGACAAGCTCCTGATGGAGCAGGGCAGGGAAAAGCCGCTCTCTGAAGGCGGGGCGGCATAGCGCGAGGTTTCTTACGCCATCATTCAAAAAGAGCAGTACCGATACGGTCCTGCTCTTTTTTTCTTATCATATTCAGGTATTCGCCTTGCCAGTAAGAGATAGGATGGCGATGCGCACGACCGCCGTATGGCCGCCACCTTTTGCAATGTATTGCTCCACCCCGTCCAACGCATCCGGCGTATGGCGCTTACACAATATGCGCAGCGCATGTTTTTTTTCTTCTTGCTCCGTTACCAGGCTTGCAACGCCGGTTACGATGGCGGAGGCATAGTCCACGCTGTAGGTTTGCTGCCTGGTGATGGCGCGGGAAACGCACGCCAAAGAAATCTCCGGGCGATCCGTAAGGTTCTCGATCTTTTGCCCGGCCAGCGCGCCGTGGAAGTAGATCGCTTCCCCGTCCCGCACGATGGTGACGGGCACGCAATAGGGGGTTCCATCCGCATTGGTGGTGGCAAGCACGGCAAAGTTACAGGTATCTACGACTTCCAAAGCAAATTCGCGGGATTGTTCGCGGTCTTTTCTGCGCATGGAACGGCCTCCTGCATGAAAGTTTTCAACAGCATACCACACCTGGCTTAGCAAATAAAACATCTTTTATAGCTGCAATCGTCAACGGATCAGGAATCCTCCGGCAGCGGGCGCAGCGGGTGCAAACGGGTCGTAGGCCACAGCATGCCGAGGTAACATGGGCTTGCTTTTCGCGGGTCGGGACATCAGGCCATAGCGCAGGGCTTCGGGCGCATGATCTTCCCCGTTTGCTGCGTCCTCCAGGTTTTTGTTATCGTGCAGCAGCTGCGGTAATGTTCGGACGAGATTGGTACAGGTGGAGAATATCTGCAAGAGCGGCCGCCCGTCCTCCGCATCCGCAAGGTATTCGCGCACGCGCTGCCAGCCGGGGATGCGGGCATTGTCCGCCCTAAGGAGCCCCACGCCGTGCTTCGCAAACACTTCCGCAATGCTCTCCCCTTCCATCCCATCCTCCCCGCGGGCAGAAAGCCCCCGCTTTTGCCATGCATCGGGCGAGGCAACGGTGTATGCGATACGCTCGCCTTCGGAACGTTCGGTAATGCGGCCCGCCATGCGGGAGGAAAGCACCTGCCTGCTGTATTCCTCCCGGTAAACATACACGCGGCTATCCGGCCCGCAGGCAAACCACAGCACGCAGCAGAAGTCGTTGTAGCCCCAGTCCATGGCGCGAAACCGCCGCCACCATCCAGGGATTGCAAACGGCTCGCATACGTGTTTTTCCCGCCGAAAGTCCGGAAAAAACTGGCCCTCCAGCGCGTCCCAGTCCCCTTCCAGATACGCCCGCCGCAATTGATCCGGCAGGTTCATTAGCGTACGCACATAATCCGGGTCCCGCTCCATCAATACCTTGTTGTCGGTAACGCGGGCGGGAATGAACGCATAATCCTCCGGCCGCTCGGAGTTTCTGTACTGCCTGTCGATAAACAGCCGCTTGACCCACGCGTGTCCCACGCCGCCGGGGTTGCAGGTATAATACATGCGCGGCCTGAAATCCATACGCGTAGAACGATTGCAGGTGCACAAAAACTGCATCTGCGCCTCGGTAAAATGCGTCGCCTCTTCTAAGCCGATGACGTCATATTCCTGCCCCTGGTATTGGTAAACATCCGCTTCCTTATCGCAGTACCCCAGACGGATGCGCGAGCCGTTGGAAAAGTGAAAGGAGCGCGCCCCGGCGTTGTAGCTGGCAAGGCCGTGTAACTCCTGTTGCAGCGGGCGGCCATGGTTCTCCTGCAGTTCCGGCAGGGTACGCCGCAGCAGCAGAAGCTGAAGACCTGAGCGGCGCAACGCAAGAAGCACGAATTTCCGGCGCATCGCCCAGCTTTTGCCGCCGCCGCGCGCCCCGCCATACGCCACATGCCTTGCCGTATTGATAAAAAAAGCGCGCTGCTGCGCGCTGGGCATACCCAAGAGCTTCCGTTTTTTTAGCATCCGATCCCTCCTATGTACAATTGGCCGTTTCAATTCCCCTATCGGCTGAACTCCTCCGGGTCCTCCAGCACCACGGTAAGAGCCCCTTCGCCCTTTTCCGTCTTTTGCAGCTCCACCAACCCATAGCCCCAATCCTTGAGCAACAGAACGGCCAGGTTGGCATTGATCTCCCCGAGCAGCGCGCGTTCCACCAAATGCTGTTCTACCCGTGCCGCTGCCCAGGAAAGCGCGGCCTCCGCTTTTGAACGCCTTCTACGTCTTTCGTTTTCCTGCGGACGCCGCGCGCGTTCAAGCGCCTCCCGCGGAACCTCCAGCGCCGCGCAAAGGCCTGCCATGGTATATGGAACCTGATGATAGCTGATCTCCCCATTTTTAAGCGTCACGCGTTCGCGGGTTGCGTCACATGCGGCAAAGTATGCTTCCGCTTTCTGGCGCAGGATCTGTGCCGCGTTCAACTGCTGCTCCATGTGCCCCATCCTTTTTGAACAGTCTTCTTTTATCCGTATCCTAGCACAGGCGCTATAAAAACATCAGCCTGAAAACGGTTTTCGCGTACATTTTCAGGCCGGTGCCTCGCTTTCCTTCTGTTTTTCATATTGTGCTCGCCTTGAAAATATCGTACTGTAAAGGCAGGAAGGATTTGGGCGGTTACGGTTCCCGGTCTGTCACGCATAAAGCCAGACTTCTTTTGCGAATGCTAGTATCGGTAAGCCTTGGCCTTATCAGCAAATCGCGCGACCGGCCCCCTGCGTCAAACAATACTTTGCGTATTTCGCCCGGAGGATAGTATGACGACCGCACTCTGTGAAGCCATACAGCTGTTTGTCAAAAATACGGAAGCAATGAAAGATGGGTTTCCTTTTCAGGGCTCCATGATGCGCCGGATGGCAGCGCTGCTCTATGCGGGCGAGGGCCGGGAGATCGACTGTGGGCGCATCAGGGATACGATGCGCCTGATCAAAGCCAACACCGGCATATTCTCCATGTTCCGCGGCAGCGTACAGCTTGGGCTTGCAGCCTTGCTGTCTCTGAACGAGGACCCAGAGCATCTGCTTAAGGAGACCCTGATCGTCTACCGGCTGCTAAAATCCAACCGCTTTTATGCAAGCATGTATCTTGTGTTTGCAGCATTCCAGATCGCAAAGGCCATCCCACAGAATGTACAGCAGGAAGCCGTGGTGAAGACGCGTGCAGCGTATGACGCAGTCCGCCGCGCACACCCCTTCCTTTCGGGTGAACACAGCGTGATTTATGCCGCGCTCATCGGCAGCTCCACCCTCAACGCCCAAGAGGCTGCGGTCAAAACCGAACGTCTGTATATTGAATTAAGTGAACTTTCTCCCAAGGGTGAAGTATTAAACCTCTCCATGATCCTTTCGCTTTCCGCAGAGATGGATACAAGCTCCCGCGTCCTAAAGATTTACGATGCTCTGAAATCTGCGGAACTTCCATTCCGGCGCCACTACCTGTTGCCCATGCTCGGCGTACTTGCTCTTTCTCCCCTCTCCCCCAATGCAATTGCGGCGAATATTTCGGAGACTGCGTCTTCGCTTCGCGCGCAAAAGGGATTTGGCCCCTTCCTTGTACAAAAGCAGGAACTACTGCTATTGAGCGCTTCTTTGGCCGTCTATGCGCAAGTTAGCAGCCGGGAGTCGCTCAACACCGCGCTTTTAGGCGGGCTGACGGCCATGCTCGTTGCGCAGCAGGTTGCCGTGGCCGCAGCGGCGGGCGCAGCGGCGGCGTCGGCGTCATCGTCATCATCATAGTGAAAATATGTTGATCAATGCCTCGCAGAGAGCGAGGCTTTCTTTATGTATGTTCTCCTCGCTTGCCCGAACGCCCGCTTTAGCGTAAGATAGGAGTGACGTAAAGATAATCACAATGATTGGTGAGGATTCCGTTTTGAAAGACTTAATGGCGCTCTATGTAAAGCTTCGTTCCCTTGTCCTGTTCCGAAGCCTGTTGACCGACGATGTTTTTCTTCCACTTATGGCGCTTTTGACCTCTGCTCAGAAAAGCGAGGCGGAACGTGTGGACGCCTACGCCGCTTTCGTGGCACAACTTTTTAAAACCACCGAAGATTGGACGTGCTATGTGTGGGCCCGTATCGCCGCAAACGAAAACCCGTACGTCTATAAACGAGCCGGGAATGAACCGATATCCGCTGGTTTGCGCGTATGCCTTGCGGTTGAACTTGCCATACTGGAGGAGGTTTCCCAGTTGGATGCGCATTCGGTGCGGCAGGCGCTGAAGTTTAGCGGCTACCTGCCGGAATGGACCACGCATTCTTCTGCCTTTGTCCCGGCGTACGAGGAGCGCATGGGGAAACTAAATAAGGTTGGGTATGGCATCTTCACGGAGCATGCCATGTTCCATATCGAAAACGACGCCATCGTCCCTGTGCAAACGCCGGACCCGGTCCGCGTCCAAGAACTCAAAGGTTACGAGCGCGAACGCGCCCTTGTGCAGACGAATACATTGGCGCTTATAAACGGAAAACCCGCCGCCAACACGCTTTTATATGGCGACGCGGGCACAGGCAAATCCTCCACGGTAAAGGCGCTTGTGAATGAATATGAAAAAGATGGGCTGCGGCTCATTGAGATCAAGAAGCACCAGCTTTTGATAATCCCCTCCATACTCGACCGTCTTAGGAACAATCCGCTGCGCTTTATCCTATATTTGGACGACCTTTCTTTTGCGGAGTGCAGCGAGGAAAGCGGTGCACTTAAAGCCATACTGGAAGGCTCCGCCGCCGCGCGCACGAAAAACGTGGCCATATACGCCACTAGCAACCGGAGGCATATCGTGAACGAGCGGTTTTCCGACCGCGAGGGCGGCGACGTTCACCGCAACGAAACGATAGAGGAGCAAACCTCCTTATCCGAGCGCTTTGGCCTAAGGGTATACTTCGGCAAGCCGGACAAGGAGGGCTATCTTGCGATTGTAAGAGAACTCTTGTTGCAATATGGCATGGATGCAACGGATGAAATGCTGCTGCAGGCGGAACGGCATGCGCTTTCCCACGGCGGGCGCTCGCCCAGGGTGGCAAAGCAGTTTATGGAAGCGCTTGACGCCAGGGAATAGCTCTGTAAGGCAAGATTTAGAGGCTCCGCCTCCAAAAACCTCCTCTTAGGGGCGTAACGCCCCTAAGAACCCAATTTCTGGGGTAATTCTCCTAACAAAGTAAAGAAGATCCACATTACTCCTGCCATTCATGATCTACAACGGCGCGCCGCCGTCCAGACGTTTTTCAAAGCAAACGGCTTCGGGATGATCGACATACTTTCCGTAATTGGGGGTACGGCGGTATCCCCTTTTTTCATAGAAGGAAACGGCTCTCTCGTTTACGCGCCTAGTCTCCAGCCATATGGCGGAATAGCCGAATTCCCGCGCTCGGCGTTCCAGTTCAGCTAGCAACGCGGTTCCAACTCCCGGCCGGCGCGCATACATGCGCTTTAGTTCCGCTACCGATTCAACCAAGGGACGTATCGCGCCGCAGCCCAAAGCCTCTCCCGTCTGCTCGTCGTATGCAATCAGGAATAAGGCACGCTCACCCATGACATCCTGTGGGTTGAACGAATTTGCGCCGCTATCCCCGGTGATGTCTTTTAGGCAGCCGGACAATTCCACCATCAATTCCATAGCGTCCGGAGAATCCGGCGCGCATTCGATCAGTTTCATAATTGCTCCGTTGAGAAATATGAAAGACG
>JAEZIE010000258.1 GCA_023416175.1 Bacillota bacterium | reverse complement strand
GATATTGAGCGCATTGATAGACTCCGCTCCATGCAGGTAATGGTCTAACTGCTCGCCAATAATCTGACGTACACGTTCTGTAATCCCTTCCGCTCGCGAGCGGCTGACCTGCCCGATAAACCCGGATAGCTGTACATAAACCGTCACCGTAGCAAAGAGCAATACAAAAAGGAACGCACAGAAAATAAGCTTTCTCAAGCTAACCCGGTCAATGATTGCCTGGATGCCGTTTTTCATATGCTCACCACATTTCAACACGTATATACTGAATATAACCGGCAGAATTTTTTCCTACCGGGTTATATTCATTATTCGACATTTTTTTTCGGATTCTGAATTACAAAGAAAGAAATATGCAAGGATCAGCAAAAGAGCGTCCGTTTCTCTTCCAAGAAAGCAGACAGCTTATTGCGGTATGTGGAAATATCCTTGGGCGCAGGCAGGCGCTCGACTCTTAGATCCCGCCCTAAAAATACGCGCTTGGTCATAGCTCCTGCGCCATGTGCCATGATACTGACGGCTTCCTCCATCATATCCACGTTGTAGATGCATTCCTTGCCGGGAACGGCATAGCCCACGTTTTCAAGGTTTCCGCGCATATATTTCTGACGGTACATATAATACGGCCTCATGCCCATAGACTTGGCGTATTCCATGCCAAGCTCGACCATGCGCTCCGCCTCCACGGCTCCAGGCAGCGGATATGCTTCCAATTGCTCTTTTAATCGTGAAGAGCGCTTGACCGCCAGCGTATGCACCGTAAGGTTGTCCGGCTTGAGTTGTTCGATCTGTTTGAGCGTATCCTCAAACTCCGAAATCCTTTCACCGGGAAGGCCTGCAATCACGTCCATATTGATGCTTTGAAAGCCAATTTTCCGTGCTACATGGTAGATGTCAACGATATCCTCCGGCGTGTGTTCCCGTCCGATCCGTTTGAGCGTTTCAGGCTGCATGGTCTGAGGGTTTAACGAAATACGCTGCACGCCTTCTACGTATAGCGCGCGAAGTTTTTCTTCATTCAATGAATCCGGCCGTCCGGCCTCCACGGTCAGTTCCATGCCAAAGTCACCGTAGCAGTTCTTTGTGTGTTGCAACAGCATTGTCAGTTGATCGGCCGAAAGCACAGTGGGCGTACCTCCGCCGATATAAGTGCTGCGAACGGTAAACCCTGCCTCCTTGACAATAGCCGCGCTCAAAGTGATTTCCCGGAGCATCGCGTCAAAATACGCGTCAGGCACGCCTTTGTCCCCTGATACAACGGACGGAAAGGAGCAATACAGGCACCGTGTCCTGCAATATGGGATACCGACATACAGGCTGACCGTATCTGGCTGCACACGATCTAAAATTGGCCGCTGGACTTCCACGATTTTGGATGCAAGCGCGGCTTTTTCGGGTTGAACATCAAATTCTTCTAAGAACATGCGCAGCGCTTCAGGCTCTCCGGCGTCCTCGATCAGTTCACGCAGCAGCTTTGTAGGACGAATACCGGTCAATGATCCCCATGGCAAGAGGATATCCGGTTCCAATTGGCGCAGCACGCGAAAAAGCGCGATCTTCATCGCGCGCTTCTCCTGCCGCTTTTTTATGAGTGGCGCGTCGTCAGAACATGCTTTTACCGGAATGGAGGCGGAAAAAACCGCGCAATCTTTCTTTCCTTTTGCGTTTGCCCCATATCCTTCTTCCTGGGTAAGTACAACGGATAGAGCATAACCTTCCGCTTCCTCCCAGTTTGGTGCGGCTTCGATTTCTACCATACCCAGATACGCCCGGACAATTTCGCAAAGGTCATTTCGATATTCTTCTTTGTTGGTGTGAAGTGTTACCACCCGTACCCCCTGTAATGGCGGATAAACGTATTGCGCTCGCGCTCAACCTCCAGAGTGGTTAAGCGATTATGGCCAGGATAAAGCGTATAGTCCCCTTCCAGCGTGAAGATCTTGTTTACAATGGACCGGTATAGGTCCTGTTCGTCCGAGCCGGGAAAATCCGCCCTCCCAGCACCAAGACGGAAAATGGTATCGCCCGTGAACAGGGTGCGGCTGCTTTCGTGGAGATAGCAGATGCCGCCCCGCGTGTGGCCGGGCGTATGGATGACATGCAGTTTTGTTCCGAGCGCTTCTATGATATCCCCGTCTTCCAGCAGCAGATCGGGTTGAACCGGAGCGTTGTAAAAGCCCATCATCGTGCCAAGACTTTCCGCGTTGCTTGTAAGCATCCCTGCATCTTCACGATGGATACACACAAGCGCGCCCGTTTTCTGTTTGATACCCGAAACGCCTCCGATATGATCAAAATGGCCGTGGGTCAAGAGTATATGCGTGCAGGTAAGATGTTGGTTGGCCATATAATCGAGCACCGGCAATTCCGCCGCGGGATCAATCAGGACGCAGGAACCGTCACCCTCCCATAGCACATAGCAATTTACATCCAAGGGTCCTGAGATGATGGTTTCAATATGCATTAAAACAACCTCTTGCTTTCGAGCAGTATGGTAACAGGACCGTCGTTGAGGAGGGAAACCTCCATCATCGCCTGAAATTCTCCCGTTTCCACCGGAACTGTTTGTTTGAGCATGCAGATGGCTTCCTCATACAGCGGCAGGGCATTGTCAGGGCGCGCCGCCTTGCTGAAGCTTGGCCTGCGGCCATTGCGAGCATCGCCATACAGAGTAAACTGAGAAACCAGCAGAACACCCCCGCCTTCATCGAGGACGGAACGGTTCATTTTACCCAACTCGTCCTCAAATATGCGAAGGTTGACGACTTTCTCACAGATGTATCTGACGTCCTCGCTGGTATCGGCTTCTTCAATGCCTAAAAACACGAGCAGCCCTTTTTCGATGCTGCCCGTCACATTTTCTTCCACTTTCACACTGGCGCGTTTGACACGCTGTACAACCGCCCGCATCGTTCCTCCAAAGATTTTCCTTAGTGACCGGAGCGGTATACTTCCGTAACCGCCTTGATCTTACGCAAATTTTTTATGATGTTGTTGAGCTGCGAGGTATTGGTGATGTCAAAGGACATCTGCACATACACCATCCCGTTTTTATCGGTTTTCGCGTTGATTGTTTTGATATTCACGTTCATGCTTAATAGCACTTGCGAAACATCCATTAAGATACCAGGCCTGTCGCCAGCGGTAAGGTTAATGTTGGCCGTATAGCTGGATTTTTCATCCACCGCCCACTCTACGGGTATAATTCTTTCCTCTTCTCCGACCAGTTCTTCCGCGTTGGGGCAATCCTTACGGTGGATGGAAACACCGCGGCCTCGCGTGATATAACCGATGATATCGTCTCCGGGAACAGGACTGCAGCAATGCGCAAAGCGTACCATCATGTTGGGCTCGCCATGCACAATCACGCCGTGCATACTGGTGGGCTTGTGCTCGCTGGGCCGCTGCTGGATGCCGCCGTTTTCCTCTATGGCGCGCATGCGCTGAAGCATTTCTTCTTCCTGCGCCTGTTTACGCTGTTTCTCCATCAGGCGGTGGAGGACCTGACCGGTGGAAATTCCGCCGTAACCGATGGCGTTGTAAACATCGTCCATGCTGCTCATATTGAGCTTTTTTAAAAGGTCTGAGTAGAACTCGGGCTTGGTGAGCTGGGAAAGCTGCTGCCCGTGGCGCTTGGCAGCGCCTTCTAGCATTTCACGGCCCTTTTGTACATTTTCTTCGCGGTTGGCCTTCTTAAACCACTGGCGGATCTTGGATTTGGCCTGCTGAGATTTGACGATATGCAGCCAATCCCGGCTGGGGCCAAGTTGGTTGGCAGAGGTGATGATTTCCACCACATCGTTTGTTTTAAGCTTATAATCAAGGCGCACCATGCTGCCGTTTACCTTTGCGTGCTGGCAATGGTGCCCCACGTTGGTATGGATGCGGTAGGCAAAATCAAGGGGTGTTGAGCCGGTGGGAAGATCGAGTATTTCTCCGCGCGGAGTGAGCACGAACACATACTCGCTGAAGAAATCCTTCATCACACCGTCTACAAAATCCCGCGCGCTGTCGGCGTCGTTGTCAAGTTCAAGCGCCTGCCGCAGCCAGGCCATTTTACCGTCGAGATCGTCCTGGGAGCCCCGGCCTTCTTTGTACATCCAATGCGCCGCAATACCGTATTCTGCTGTGCGGTGCATTTCAGAGGTGCGGATCTGCACCTCGAACGGCAAGCCGTGTTCGCCAAAGAGGGTAGTATGCAGCGAGCGGTACATGTTGGTCTTGGGCATGGCGATATAGTCTTTAAACCGCCCCGGCATCGGCTTCCATACGGAATGGATGACACCCAGCGTCGCATAGCAATCGTTCACCGTTTCCACGATGATGCGGATGGCGATGAGATCGTAAATTTCATCAAGCGGCCTGTTCTGTTTGGTCATCTTACGGTAGACACTGTAAAGATGCTTCGGTCTGCCGTTGATTTCCGCATGGATGTTCGCCGTGTTGAGGTGCTCTTTAATGGTATCCATGGCGCTCTTTAAGAGTTCCATGCGTTCCGCCTGGCGCGATTCGATTGCTGCGCGCAGCTGTTCGTACTCATCCGGCATCAGGTGCATGAAGGAAAGGTCTTCGAGCTCGCCTTTGATGGCACCCATACCAAAGCGATGCGCTAGCGGGGCATAGACCTCCAGCGTTTCCTTTGCCTTTCTTACGCGCTTTCCGGTATCGCAGTATTCAAGCGTGCGCATATTGTGCAGGCGGTCCGCAAGCTTAATAATGACCACGCGCACATTGTTGGCCATGGCAAGGAACAGTTTTCTTAAGTTTTCGGCCTGTTGCTCCTGCTTCGTGATAAAATCCTGTTCGCCGGATTTGGTCAGCTTGGTTACACCATCCACCATGGTGGCGATTTCATCCCCAAAGAGAGAGGAAACCTTTTCGACGGTAACATCCTTACCGTCTTCTATCACGTCATGTAATAAGCCTGCAATGACAGTGGCGTAATCCATGCCCATTTCATAAAGCATGATGGCGACGGCTTCGGGGTGCATATAGTACAGCTCCCCGGATTCCCGGCGCTGATCCTTATGAACGCCTTTTGCAAAGTCGATTGCCTTTTGCAGCAAATTCAACTGTTCCGGCGTAAACGTCTTTTTGCAGATATCATATAGCCGGTCTACATGAGGCTCCATATATTCTTTTCTAACGCAGTATCCTACCGGCTGCTGGTCCATACGTTCCCCTCCTTTCCATCAAAACTCTATGTGACAATCATAATAGTAAGCAAAAACATAAATCAACGGCTGTGCCGTTGATTTATCATTTCTGACGTGAAGATTAAAACTCCATCACGGCGCAAACATCGTAATCCTTGAGAAGTTCGCGGCCGTTGAGATCCGTAAGTTCAATGGCAAAGCGCGCCCCTACGACCTCCCCGCCCGCCTGTTCCGTGAGACGGATGGTAGCAAGCGCGGTGCCGCCGGTGGCTAAGAGATCATCCACAATCACGATTTTCTGCCCGGGTTTTATGGCGTCCTCATGTACCTCGAGTACGTCAGTACCGTACTCCAGGCCATAAGAATAGCGGTTGGTCTTGGCAGGGAGCTTGCCGGGTTTGCGCGCCACAATAAAGCCAGCGCCCATGGCATACGCAACAGCGGAGCCAATCACAAAGCCGCGCGCTTCCGGGCCGATGACAAGATCTACCTCTTTCCCTTCAAGCGATTTCACGATGGTATCCACCAGCTCACGGTAAGCGTCCTTGTCCTTGAGGAGTGTGGTGATGTCCCGAAACAGGATACCTTCCTTGGGAAAATCGGGAATATTGCGGATATACGATTTCAAGTCCATACTGCTTCCTCCTCAATTGCCGTTAAGTCAGCTGATATTTGCCGCGGAATACAGCCTGCTCTCAAACAGGCCGCGCGGCGCTGCACCGGCGGATACGGATACTATATCGTCCTTGGCGTTCCATTGTAAAAAGCCAAGCTCAATAAACACTAAAAGCGCCATCATGGCGGTTTCGCGGCCCTGTGCGGCAGGAAGCATGACAAGCTCCCAACGTGATGCGGGGCCAAGCTTCAATCTGGAAAGGAATATCTGGTAGAGATACCCCATCTCAGCCCGGGAAAGTGACAGCGGCGCAAGCAGCGCATCCTTTCCAAAGTCCGCCGGGACATATGCGCTGCCCGGAAATTTAAGGACAGGCGCATATTGCGTATGACCGTCATATACGAAAATGCGCGGATGTACAAACGCTTCAGCATCGAAATACGGCGCCAGCAGCACGGCGTTCCCCGTACCCAGGTCCTGCGGAAGTCTGTGGAAATATATGTCCGCAAGATCATGAAGTCCGTTCGTATCCAAAAGCTTGCTTAAGCGCTGTGCGCCTGCGGGTGTAAGGCAGAGAACAAGCGTACCTTCGAGTTCTCCTTCAAAGGATCGAATAACAGCCTCGTCCATATCCTCTACAGGCATAGTGTCAGCGCCACAAATATCATTATATAAAAAATTCCGAAAAAAAGCATCATAAAATTTCATTCCGCTGTTTGTGAGGAACTGTGGGCTTTCAAACGGGGAAACGGGCTTGATGGCGCGGAGCATCAACTGCAGGCGGGCTTTTTGCTGCCATACATTTGCCTCAGGCATATATAGGATATCAAAACGTCCTCCGCCCATGTACTTGTAGCTATCCTTTCCCTTTCCAAAGGCTACAAGGCGGATGGATCGGCCGTCCTGCTCTGCGTTGGCGCGAAGATGCGTGCCGTCTTTGCCCATGGTCTCTACATCCAGAAGGCCGATATCGCGTGCCAGGAACACGGGCTGGGGATTCCCCTCCCCATAAGGTGCAAGGAGCGCAAGCTCCTGCGCAGTTTGCAACGTAAGCTCCGGCAGGTTAAGCGCGCATTCGTATTTCGCGGACGGAACAAAAGCGCTGGCAGGATAGGCTTTGCGCAGATACGCGTCAAACGCCACGGAAAACTCGTGGAATTTTTGAAATTCCATCGTAAGACCTGCCGCCTGCGCATGCCCACCAAACCGCAGGAACATCCCGCCGAACGCGCTTAAGCATTGGTAAAGGTGAACATTGGGTATGCTGCGGCAAGAGCCTGTGAGGACGCCTTCGCTCAAATGGAACAACAGCACTGGTCTATTATATTCCTCCACCAGCTTGGACGCCACAATTCCGATGACCCCCGGGCTCCAATTTGGGGAATAGAGCAGGATTACGCGCATGGCCGCCGTATTTTTGCCTTGCAGCATGCGGCGCGCTTCCTGCAGAATGCCTCTTTCCTCATCCTGCCTGCGCTCGTTTTCGTCATTAAGCAAAAGGGCAAGGGATCGCGCCTCTTTTTCATCGTCAGCCATTAAAAGCAGCAGCGCACGTTCGGCATCCCCCATTCGGCCCGCGGCGTTGATGCGGGGCGCAAGCCGGAATGCGAGCGTTTCGCTAGTGACCTCCTGCCCTGCGCTGCCAGATACCGCAAGCAGAGCATTGAGCCCTGTATGGCCAGGCACAAGCGGCATGCCCATGCTGACGATGGCGCGGTTTTCACCGCGCATCGGCACGATATCTGCCACCGTAGCAAGCGCCGCAAGCGGCAGGTATCGCTGCAACTGCCCTTGTGTTATGCCCAACGCCTGAATGAGTTTAAATGCCACCCCTGCCCCGCAAAGATCCGGGTTGGGGTACGCGCTGCCAGTTCGATGCGGGTTGACGACGGCCACGCATTCGGGCAGCTCCTCCGGGCATTGGTGGTGATCCGTTATGATGACGTCCATGCCCACTTCATAGCACAAGGCGACTTCATGTTTTGCCGCAATGCCGTTGTCCACCGTGACGATCAGCCTTGTACCCTTGGAGGCGAGGGCTTTGAGCGCCTCCGCGTTCATTCCATACCCTTCTGTATGCCGGGAGGGAAGATAATAAAATACGTCAGCACCTTGTGTGCGCAAATATGTGACCAGCATGGCGGTAGAGCATACGCCGTCCGCATCGTAATCCCCGTATACGCAGATGCGTTCGTTGTGCTGGAGTGCCTTCTGAATGCGTACAACCGCAGCCTGCATATCATCCAAAAGGAACGGGTCACATAGCTGCCCCGCCCCGGGATGCAAGAACGCCGCAATTTCATCGCGTTCACTGATTCCCCGGTTAAAGAGCAGGGACGCCAAAAGCACGGAAATTCCATTTTCCGTTGCAATGCGCCTTATTAGCGCTTTGTTTTCCTGCAAAAACGGTTGAAAACGTAACATGAATCACCTTAGAAATGAGGCGGGCATTTCTGCCCGCCTCAGAGATTTATTTCTTCTTCGTAGCCTTATTCGCGGTCTTTTTCTTTTGAATGGTCGGCTTGCGCTCCGCGTTCTCCTGCAGCGTTATCCATAAGGGCGCCGCAAGGAATATGGAGGAACACCAGCACGCAATAAGGCCGATGACTCCGGGCAACGCAAATTCCTGCAAAGACGTGCCGCTAAAAATGGCGAGCCCCACCAGCACGACGGCAAGAGCGCCAAACAGCGCCGAAACGGACGAGATACTGCCACGGATGCCCGCATTGGTAAGCTCCCTACGGTGCTTATCCGCCTGTGGATCGCTTTGGAAGCCCTCTTTCAGACGCTCAAAGAGCAGATGGACGCCAAGAACCGAGCACACAGCCGTCAGCAGGGCCGCTCCGAT
>JAEZIE010000144.1 GCA_023416175.1 Bacillota bacterium | reverse complement strand
ATAAATTTTTTTAAATACAAAAAAAAATTATTCATGCCGTATCACGAACATTGCGCGCAAATAATATTCCAGAATTTGTTTGAGAATATTCTAAAAACGTAACAAATACCATTATTGTAACAGATGTTGTGTATGCGTGCCATGGGGATTGAAAAATCGAAAAAGCGTAAAGATTTCGCTATAATTAAAAATAATGTTCGTATTCTGGAAAAACATACATGCTTGCCCGTTTGGTGCCAGGAGCAAACGCCTTGCGCATGAAAAAAAACTGTGAAATAATAGGCGTAGAACAGACAAAAGTACCTCACCTGTTGCATTTCCGAGTGGCCGCGTAACATACCGCAAAACCGGATTACTGATTTTTTATTTCGCTCAAGATAAAAGAGATACGAATGGCAGTTTCATAAGGAGAATCATCATGTCCGCTTTTTTTGTAAATGACGTCGCATGCACAGTAGATACACCCAAACGTCTGATCCATTATCTACGTGATGAACTCAATCTGACCTCCGTCAAGGATGGGTGTACGGAAGGCGCTTGCGGAACCTGTATGGTGCTTTTGGACGGCAAGGCCCAAAAGGCGTGCGTTCTGAAAACCGATAAGCTCGATGGAAAACATATCGTGACTGTAGAAGGGCTGACCGAACGTGAGCGCGCTGTGTACAGCTATGCGTTTGCCCAGGCGGGCGCGGTACAGTGCGGTTTTTGTACACCCGGCATGGTCATCAGCGCCAAGGGGCTCCTGGATGTGAACCTCACGCCTACCCGCGCGCAGGTAAAAGAGGCCATCAAAAATAATATCTGCCGCTGCACCGGCTATAAAAAGATAGAAGACGCCATACTGCTTGCTGCGGAATTGTTCCGCACCGGCGCTGACATACCGGGGCATACGTTCACGGGCCACGCCGGGGAAAGCATGCACCGCGTGGACGCAAAGGAGAAAGCGCTGGGGACTGCCGTATACGCAGATGATATCTACATGGAAGGCATGCTCTACGGCGGGGCCAAGCGCAGCGCATACCCCAGGGCCAGGATACTGGAAATCCGTACCGAGGCTGCAAAAGCGCTAGATAAGGTGCACGCCGTGCTCACTGCTTCGGATATTCCGGGCGAGCGGAAGATCGGCCACATCAAAAAGGATTGGGACGTGCTTGTATCGGTGGGCAGCGTCACCCATTACCTGGGCGACGCCGTGGCGCTGGTTGCCGCAGAAGACCGGGAAACGCTCGAGGCTGCGCTTGCCTTAATCGAAGTGGATTACGAAGAACTCGAGGCGGTATTCACGTCGGAGCGCGCCATGGAAGCGGATGCCCCGCTGCTGCATGAAACGGGCAACCTGCTTTTTGAACAGAAGTTAAAGCGCGGAGACGCGGATGAAGCCATCAAAAACAGCAAATACGTGGTGACTAACCATTACAGCGTTCCGTTTACCGAGCACGCGTTTTTGGAGCCGGAATGCGCCGTCGCATACCCGGAAGGGGATGGCTACCGCATCATTAGCGCCGATCAGGGCATTTATCAGACGCAACACGAGTGCGCGGATATGCTTGATATCCCGCACGAGAAGGTCCGTGTCACGGCAGCCCTAGTGGGCGGCGGCTTTGGCGGCAAGGAGGATATGAGCGTGCAGCACCATGCGGCGCTGCTGAGTTACCATACTAGGCGCCCCGTCAAGGTGAAGCTCAAGCGGCAGGAGAGCATTATCGTCCATCCCAAGCGCCACGCCATGGAAATGGACTTTACTACCGCCTGCGATGAGAACGGGTATTTGACCGCCATGAAGGCGGTGCTCATATCCGACACCGGCGCATACGCCTCTTTAGGCGGGCCTGTGCTGCAACGCGCCTGCACGCATGCCGCCGGCCCCTACAACTATCAGATCGTGGATATCCTGGGAAAGGCGATGTATACCAATAACCCGCCGGGTGGTGCGTTCCGCGGCTTTGGCGTGACCCAGAGCTGCTTTGCGACCGAGTGCAACCTTAACCAGCTTGCGGAGCTTGTGGGTATTTCCCCATTTGAAATCCGCTACCGCAACGCCATTCGTCCCGGGCAGGTGCTGCCCAATGGGCAGATTGCCGATGAAACGACTGCGCTGGTGGAAACGCTCGATGCCGTGCGGCCATATTATGAAGCAAACCCCAAGGCTGGCCTTGCTTGCGCTATGAAGAACAGCGGCCTTGGCGTGGGCATCCCGGACACGGGGCGCAGCCGCATCGAAGTAAAGGGCGGCAAGGTGCATCTCCATTCCAGCGCCGCGTGCATCGGGCAGGGTATGGGCACCATTCAGGTGCAAATGTTCTGCGAAACCACGGGCTTTACGCCTGACCTCGTATCATACGAGGCCCCGGATACGGCACTTGCGCCCAACTCCGGCAACACCACCGCTTCGAGGCAGACGTTATTCACCGGCGAGGCCGTGGTGCGCGCCGCGACAGCCCTCAAAGAGGCGATGGAGGAAGCGGGTTCTTTAGAAGCCCTCGAAGGCCGCTCCTTCTACGGGGAGTATACCGGCGTCACCGATAAAATTGGGGAGCAAAAGGAAAACCCAATGAGCCATATCGCTTATGGGTACGCAACGCATCTTGTGGAATTGGATGAAAACGGCTTCGTGTCCCGCGTGGTTGCGGCGCACGACGTCGGCCGCGCCATCAATCCCACCACCGTTGAAGGGCAGATCGAAGGCGGTGTGGTCATGAGCCTTGGGTATGCGCTCACTGAGGATTTCCCGCTCGACCACGGTAAGCCCACCGCGAAATTTGGCACACTGGGCCTGTTCAAGGCGGATAAGACGCCCGAAGTGGTTTCTGAGATCATAGAAAAAAGCGACGGCAAGCTTGCCCACGGTGCAAAGGGGATCGGGGAAATCTGCTCCAT
>JAEZIE010000063.1 GCA_023416175.1 Bacillota bacterium | reverse complement strand
TCCGTTTTACGTTCTATCATTGTTCCATTTGTTTGCCGATAAAGCTTGCGGCCGTCTCGGCAACCTTCAATTCCATTGGTCCCATCACGACGTCCGGCTCGCGGGAAAGGAGCATGACGGCGCCGATCGCATCGCCTTCCGCGAGAATCGGCACGATCACCTGAGCCCGATAGGGATGATTTTCTTCATCGCCCTCTGTGATGGCAAGAAGCTCCTCTCCCTTGACGGCGGAGCGCATCACCTTGGTACGCGCCTGCATCACCTGTTCCACGTCCTCGTGGATGGCTTTTTCCAAAAGCTCGCGCCTGCTGCCGCCCGCAACGGTGATGATCACATCTTTGTCGCAAATCGCTGCAATATGCCCAAGGTTTTGGTGCATGGCCACCGCGTATTCACGGGAAAAATCATTTAACTCGCCGATGGGCGAGTACTTTTTGAGTATGACTTCCCCTTCGCGGTCAGTAAAAATCTCCAACGGGTCTCCCTCCCTGATGCGGAGGGTTCTGCGGATTTCTTTTGGGATAACAACGCGCCCGAGTTCATCGATACGCCTTACAATTCCTGTCGCTTTCAAAATGAAAAAACCTCCTGCTTGCCTGCGTTTTTTGGATGCAGGAGTAGTATTTGTTGCTTTATGGGTTTTATGCGGACAATAAGCAAAACTTGAAAAATTCAGCGTGATATAAATATATGTTATTGAGAATTCGGAGAGGTGCATAGACCTTGTTGTACACCTTAAGCAGGTTTTTACCCCTGGGTGCTGCTGCTTGATGAGGAAAGTGCCCTATTTGTCTGGTAAAATAATAGTAAGGATTTGTGAGGGAACCCATATCGAAGTGCCATCACAAACGGCATTAAGACTGTTCAATGTTCCCTTTAAGCTGCGTGACAAATTGAAATTAGTCAGCTCGCAGTATGCGATATAAGCTCACGTCTATCGGGTAATGTGGTCAATAAGTAGGTAGCATATAGAATCGTGATGAAAGCTCATCTCGCTAAAACATATACCATGGCTATGACATCTGTCATATCTTCCTGTCAACACACCGAATTATACTTTGATCAGGAGGTGATGGCATGTACGATTTGTTGTCTCTATTGATCGGTGTGATCGTTGCCGTTATGGTTGCAGTCAACGGCGCGCTCACGATGCAATACGGTGTGTTTGGTGCGACAGCCATCATTCATATCGTTGGCAGTTTCTTTGCCTTTTTACTCATCAAACTACGCCGGAAGAACGCATTACATCGGCACGGCATTCCCCTGTGGCTGTATATGGGCGGGGGCATTGGCGTATTGACGGTGGTGTTCAATAACTTGGCCTACGGAAAGATCAGTTTGACAAGTATCGTTGCCCTGAGCATTTTGGGACAAACTGCAACGTCTCTGGTCATCGATAGCTTCGGGTTGTTTGGTATGCGGAAATATCCATTTAAAAAGCCAATGCTGATTGGGCTGAGCTTCTCCGTCATCGGTCTGCTTATGATGCTGGATAATTCCGCAAAGAACGCTTTATACGCAGTCTTACTTTCCCTGGGTGGAGGTGTCACGGTCGTGCTTTCCCGTACGATCAATGCAAGATTATCGGAGCGCATCGGTGCGTTGCATGGTTCGTTCATCAACCATGTTGTTGGATTAGCCATTGCTGCCGCAGGGCTCTTTCTTTGGGGAAGAGCCGACCCAATCTTTGACGGGTTTGTGATTTCATCCGATGGTTGGATCTATTTGGGTGGTACAATGGGTGTTGTGGTCGTATTACTCTTTAATATCATTGTGCCTAAAGTCCCAGGGTTTAGGCTGACGCTGCTGTCCTTCATGGGCCAGGTATTTACGGGGATCGTGCTGGATCTTATCACAAAGAAGGGATATTCTGAAGCAAGCTTTGAAGCCGGGCTGTTGATTTCCATGGGCATAGGCGATAACATGCTGCTTGAGCAGACCTATCTCCGTAAGGAGAGAAAAGTACAGCAACTTCATGAACAGATTCAAGGAGAGAAAGAAGCTTATTGGGCATATCTTCTGGTACTTGCGGCTGAATCTTTTTCGCAAAATCCAGATGTTGTGTTCGACACGCGCCCGAAACATGGTATTTGCTGCCCTCACTGCTGGACGATGCAACCTTCGGCCCGCAACCATTGTAGTGGCTATCGATGCGGCGCAAACTTTATATTCTTAGATGAGGTAGATAGAGAAGCGCCAGATCCAAACGAAGCTACCAGTTTGATAGGAGACGGCAAGGATTGAGCCAAGATTCCCAGACCAGCCAACTTTAGCATTCAAACGCTTTAAAAAAGGGCCACGAAACGCAACAATCAGGCTTTGGTACGGTATGGCTTGCTATCGGAGCAGCAATTGGTGGCGTAATAGGTAAGCTGCTGTTTGTCTTGATCAAAGGGTCAATAACTGCCGAGGGAATTCTTGGAGTGATTCAAAGTGTGCTCCTGGTTCTTCTGACCCTTTGCACTTTCGTTTATATGCTCCGTCGTCAATTTATTCAAACAAAAAAAATCGGAAGCACTGCCATGAACTTGGCGATCGGCCTTATCCTTGGTTTGCTTTCCTCCTTTCTAAACATCGGTGGAGGACCGTTTAATCTAATAGTACTGTCCTATTTCTTTTCCATGGATAGTAAAACGGCGGCTCTCAATTCGCTCTATATCATTCTGTTCAGCCAGGTCGCAAACTTGATCAGTACGTTTATACAAGGTGAAATACCATCCATAAAATGGGGAATGCTGATTTCGATGATGATTTCCGGTGCGATCGGGGGCTATGTTGGCAGAAGAATTGCGAAACATATTGACAACGAGAAAACGGATCGCCTTTTTTTTGTACTGCTAGGTATTATTGTCCTTCTTGGTATCTACAACATCGTTCAATACGCCACCTGCTAAAGCTTAAAATTAAGCTGTATTGTTCATGCAAGTTAAGTCTCTATATTTCATTATTTTAATCTGTATTTACGAATGCTCATCATAAGTAAAACGCCTGCCTTTTGCCACATTGTAGCGCGAGATGGGCGTTTTTTCGTTGTCTATAGTGTTTTGGTCAACTTTTCTAACTTTTGCCAAACTTTTTTATAGGGCACCAAGTGCTTTATTAAAACCCAAAGCATAATGGGAGGTTGGATAACCGCTTGGGATAGTAGGAGGTTGATTGTCCTGCACATTTTGGAATAGGCATTCGCTAGTAAGGTATGATCATTATGAAAAGAGCTATCGTATAAGCAGCTCTTTTTTATTTCAGGAAAGTCGTCTATTAGATAGGTAGATCCGTGCTGGCAGGTTGCCCCAAGCGCAAGGAAATATCATGCGCGGCGCTAATCACGAGGGGGGCAGTCTTTTGGATATGGATGTCGCTCATGCGTGTAGAGGGGGCGGATACGCTGATTGCGCCGATGGGCACCTGGCGATAATCGAACAGTGTCGCACCGATGCAGCGAATGCCACTCTCATGCTCTTCATTATCTATGGCGTAGCCGCGCTTGCGTGTCGCCATCACATCCTGCATTAGTGCAGGCAGCGTTGTCAGAGTAGTATCTGTGAAACGCTCGATCGAGCTGCGGGAAAATATTCCTGCAATCTCCTCATCCGGAAGGTAAGCCAGAATACTTTTGCCAACGGCAGTGCAATACATTGGGTTGTGCATGCCAACATGGGAAGACATGCGGACGGAACTATTGGAGGGATCATGCTTAAACAGATAGGCGATCTCATCCTGATCTCGAATGACCAGATGCACAACCTCTTGAGTAGTGGCTGCCAACTTTTCGAGAACCGGAACGGAAAGTGTAAGCAAATTGTGCCCGCTTAGGGCCCTGCTGGAAATCTCTAAAAGACGCATGGTGAGGCGGTAATAGCCGGTATTCTCGTCCTTGCATACATAACCTCTGGCAGCTAAGGAATTCAAAAGACGATAGGTAGTGGTCTTGTGCAAGGCCACCGCATCTGATAACTCGGTTAGCGCCATGGGACGTTGGTTGCGGGAGATAGCTTCTATAATATCCAGAACTCTGTCCACCGATTGTACCGTTATTTGTGCCATAGTATACCAACCTTTTTCAATCTGAATTGCCAATATATCAGAATATAGTGAATTTAATATTAGCCTACCTTCCGGTAAAATTCAAGGATGTTTTTACCAATAAAACAGCGATGGCCGGCAACATACTCCACGCCTTCTTTTTTGTTAAAACAGGGTTGACGTATTCCGGAGCACGTGCTATCCTATACTCACAGTTGCATCATATGAACCATAGTTTCATTATATGAAACAATAAACGATATTTCAAGACACATTTTGAGTTTCTCCGCGCATGCGGCAAGTATATCACTTACATCCATTTTTGAGAATTCATTAAAGCTATTAAACAGCGGAGGTTTTGCATTCCGATGCGGAAAACCATCATCGACAGAATCCAGGAAAAAAGACTCATTGCTATTATTCGCGGCCTTTCGGTGGAGCAAGCGGTTGAAGCAGCCCGGGCGCTCCAGAACGGGGGCATAGACCTTATTGAAGTAACATTCGATCAGTCCATGCAGAATTCCTTTGTTCAAACGGCCGAGGCCATTCGGGCCATTGATCATATGGGCGTCATTGTCGGCGCGGGCACGGTGGTATCTGCGGAACAGGCAGAGCTAGCGGCGGCGTCCGGCGCAAAATACATCATCTCTCCCAATACTGACGTTGCGGTTATTGACAAGACCCGGAAACTGGGCTTGGTTTCAATACCCGGCGCCATGACGCCCACCGAAATCCTTCAAGCACTGCAGGCTGGAGCGGACTTCGTAAAGCTGTTCCCGGCAGGCGACTTAGGTACCGGCTATGTGAAGTCGTTGCTGAGCGGCCCGCTTAAGCAGGTTAAGTTGATGGCTGTTGGTGGTGTGGGCCTTAATAATATGGCGGATTTCCTCAAGGTGGGCATCTGCGGGTTTGGGATTGGCGGCAGCCTGATTAAGCGGGACTGGATCGCTGAAAAACAGTTTGAAAAGATTACAGAGCTTGCCCGACGTTATGCGGCAGCGGCACTCGGAAAAGAGGATGCGTAAATCGTGAAAAAGGCAGTCACCTTTGGTGAATTGATGGTTAGGCTCAATCCCCCAGCGAATGAACGTTTCGTACAAGCGGAAGAATTTGAAGTTAGCTATGCTGGCGGCGAGGCAAATGTAGCGGTTTCTTTGGCAAATTACGGTGTCGATTCCGCATTCGTTACCAAACTTCCCCAGCATGAGATCGGCCAGGCCGCGATCAATCTGTTGCGGCAGTATGGCGTGGATACCCGGCATATCCTCAGGGGTGGACCCCGACTCGGCGTATACTATGTGGAAAAGGGCGCATCCCAGCGTCCATCCAAGGTCATCTATGACAGGGCGGGCTCCTCCGTGGCGCTCTCTTTGCCCGGAGAATATGCCTGGGATTCAATTTTCAAAAATGTCGATTTGTTCCATTTTACCGGTATCACACCTTCGCTGGGCGGCGCGCTGCCCCAAATCTGCGAGGAAGCCTGCAAAAGCGCCAAGGCAAATGGTGTGACGGTCAGTTGTGATTTAAACTACCGAGGCAAACTTTGGACCCGTGAACAGGCGAGCATCGTCATGAGCCGCCTCATGCCATATGTGGATGTATGCATTGCGAACGAAGAGGATGCAGCGGATGTATTTAACATTCATGCGGCTTTCACAGACGTCAAAACCGGCAAGCTGAATCGGGAT
Organism: Bacillota bacterium; assembly: GCA_023416175.1. Classification (GTDB taxonomy): domain Bacteria; phylum Bacillota; class Clostridia; order Christensenellales; family CAG-138; genus JAEYLA01. The sequence goes on along the minus strand of JAEZIE010000063.1, from coordinate 5,612 downwards.
GGTTATACCGATGTGGCAAGACAACTTACGGAACGGTTTGGCTGCAAGGCTGTGGCCATCACCCTAAGGGGCAGCATATCGGCCTCAATCAATGAATGGGCGGGTATGTTCTATCAAGAAGGAAAGTCTTACTTCTCCCCCAACTATACCATTCAGATTGTTGACAGGGTGGGCGGCGGCGATTCCTTTGCAGGCGCATTGCTTTACGCGTTGCTGATGGGAAAGCAACCCCAGGATGCGATTGAATTTGCGGTGGCTGCATCTTGCCTCAAGCATACCATCGAGCATGATTTTAACCTAGTAAGTATCCAAGAGGTGGAGCAGTTGGCTGCAGGCAACGGTTCTGGACGGGTACAACGGTAAAAAATCCGAGATTGGAAAGGAAAAGTATGAACGGCAATAAGTATTTATCCGCAGCGCGTAAATTTTTTAGCCGACAGGAAGTTGGCATATTTGTTATTTTTATTGTGCTGTGTGCGGTAATCAGCGCCTTAACTCCGTACTTCTTTAAGACTGCAAATATCATCAATATCTTAAGGCAAATTTCTAACATTGGTATTATGGCGGTTGGCCAGGCGATGGTCATTATTATTGCGGGGATTGACCTTTCGGTGAGTGCAACGCTTTCGCTGTCCGCTTGCACAATCGCATATTTATCCAAGGATATGAACTCATGGGTTGCAGCAGGCATCGCGCTGTTGGCAGGTGTTGTCGTGGGTCTCATTAACGGTTGTCTATCCGTAAAAATCGGTATCGCGCCCTTTATTGCGACATTGGGAATCCAGATGATGGCCCGAGGTGCAGCGTTTTTAATTACAAAAGGCATCCCTATTAAGTTTCTGAGTGAAGCCGGTGTCTTGGGCAGCGGAGCCATCCCTCTGGGCAACGGCCTGCAGCTTCCGATCCCTATCATTATTATGTTCGTGGTTTATGGGATCGGATTGATCGTACTTACCAAGACAGTATTTGGGCGCAATCTTTACGCTGTTGGCGATAACGAAAAGTCTGCGAGGCTTTCCGGTATCAACGCAGATGCGGTGAAGATAACGGCGTATGTGGTTTCCGGCTTTCTCGCCGCTTTGGCCGGCATTATAAACGCGGGAAACCTTACGACAGCAGAAGCTTCAGCGGGTGACGGCATCGAATCCAACGTAATTGCGGCTGTTGTTATCGGCGGCGTAAGTATGTCCGGCGGCGAAGGCTCCATGGTAGGCATACTGATCGGTGCGGCGATTATGGGCGTGATTAAAAATGCTTTTATTTTGGTAAACTTCCCCGCCACCATGCAGACGCTAACCATCGGATTTTTGATCATTGCATCGGTGGGTATCGACTGTATCACAAAACGCCGGAAGGCAAGCTATGCGATCATAGAAAAAAGCGTAGCCTCTTTAGAAAAAAATAAAAAATAGTGACCGATCTCTGATGAAGGAGAGGTAGAAAAGCATTGGACAATACGCGGGATATCATCCTTGAAGCAAGAAATATCACGAAAACATTCCCGGGCGTTGTGGCTCTGAAGAATGTTACGCTATCCTTTCAATCCGGCGAGGTGCATGCTTTGATCGGCGAGAACGGTGCAGGAAAATCCACCATGATGAACATTCTGTACGGTTTGTTTCCCCCGGATGAAGGTTCCAAAATTTACTATAAAGGCGAGTCAGTCGTTTTTAAGAATACGAATGACGCAAACAGATGCGGAATTGCGATGATCCATCAGGAAAACTCGCTGGTACAGCATTTGACGGTATATGAAAACATTTTCCTTGGCCATTTCCCTACAAAAGGATTGTTCATAGATAGGGCAAAAATGATCAAAACTGCCCATGATTTGCTGACGCAGCTGAACATTTCCCATATCGATCCTTTGTCATATATCAAGGACCTGAGTTCCTCTGAGCAGCAGTTGATCGAGATTGCAAAAGCATTGACCGCCAGCCCTCAGGTTATCATCATGGATGAACCGACGGCGGCTTTGACGGTCAAAGAAACAAAAATTCTGATGGATATGATCCGCCAGCTAAAAAATGAAGGCGTGGCAATCGTATTTATCTCCCATCATCTTGAGGAACTGTTCGAGATCGCCGATGTGGTATCGGTGCTCCGGGACGGCCAATATATCGGCACATACAGCATTAACGAGATCACGCTCTCCCAAATGATCAGCCTCATGGTAGGGCGCGAACTCAAAAGCAATGTACCCCAAAAAACGCCTGAAGAAATTGAGCGCAGGAGCAGGACAAAAAATACGCCTGTAGTTTTGGAAGTGGAAGACCTCTGTAGGCCTGGAAAAGTACGAAATGCCAGCTTTGTCGTGCATAAAGGCGAGATACTGGGCTTTGCGGGTCTGGTAGGAGCCGGACGAACCGAGCTTATGGAGTGCATCTACGGGTATGTGAGACCTTCCGCAGGGGTGATCAGGCTTTCAGGCAAGCCCATGAGGATTGCAACATCCAGGCAAGCTGTGGAGAGTGGCCTCGGTATGGTTTCCGAGGACAGGAAAGTAAACGGCATACTGCCCTTGCACAGCGTGCGGGACAATATCAATTCCGCCAGCTGGAAACATCTGCGGAACGGCATATTTCTCTCCAAGCAGAAAGAGGATGCAAACGCAAAAACGTATATCGAACGCATTAATGTGAAAACGCCATCGGCCGGCACGCGTATCAGCTCCCTTAGCGGCGGCAACCAACAAAAAGCGTTACTGGCAAGAATGCTGTCTATTCGGCCTCGGATTTTGATTTTGGATGAGCCGACACACGGTATCGACGTGGGCGCAAAGGATGAAATATATGCCATAATTAATGACCTTGCGGCAAGCGGAATCAGCATACTTTTGGTTTCATCCGATCTTCCGGAGCTGATTTCCCTGAGTCATCGGATGCTGATCATGTATGAAGGCGGTATTAATGGAGCTCTTGAGTTCGTGGACTTTGACCAGGAAACGATCATGTCCATTGCTTCGGGCGTTCTGTAATACAAATATAATGAAAAGCTGGAGGAAGACCATGAAGAAAATCATCACACTCGTACTCGTGCTGGCCATGGTGGCTGCCACTGCCGTTGGATGTTCTCAGCCAGCGGTCGCCCCCGCGCCGCCAGCAGCACCCGCTACCGATGCGCCCGCACCCGCAACCGAAGCACCTGCAGCGGAAGCACCTGCAATGCCTGATGTCCCCCTGCCTGATGAAGGTGATGTGGCAGCCATGGCATATTCTAAGGAGCCCATCGAGATCAAGTTCCTTTCTTACTCCAACAATCCTTTCTGGGATCAGATCAACGAAGGCCTCTATGCGGCGGTCGATTATCTTGCAAAGTTCAATTGCACCGTTACCCCGGTTGATATGGGATCGGAGGCCGACGGTAAAACGCTCGCTGATTACATCGAAACACTGATGCTCCAGGAACCCGCGGGCATCGTCGCCTGCCCCATGTCCGATGGCACGGAAGCTTACATCGATAAGGCTGTTGCCGCCGGTATCACGGTTGTTACCTATCTGAGCGAATCCACCAACCAGGGCGATACGCGTATCGCGTTCAGCGGATCGGACGCTGTTGCGGGCGGCCAAGCTGCCGCGCAGGCTATCGCGGATTACACCGGCGGCAAAGGTACCGTTGGCGTGATCACCGGCTACCTGACCATGAACCAGCACGAAGAGCGTCGCCTGAGCATGACCAATAAGCTTGCAGAGCTCAGCCCGGACATTACCATTCTTGAACCTGTTGAAGCCCATGACTCCACCACCGAGACCTATGATGCGGCAGTGAATCTGATTACCGCTTACCCGGATCTGAAGGCGATTTACTGCACCGCCGGAGGTCCCTTCGGCGCTGCGCAGGCAGTCAAGGATCAGGGGAAAACCGGACAGATCGGCGTTGTCTGCTTTGACTGGGTACCGGACAATGTAAACTATGTTAAGAGCGGTGAGATCGTTGCTGCTATTTCTCAGGATCCGCAGGCTATGGCATTCAATGCTATCCTGATGGCCTACAATAACATCGTGGCAGATTGGAAGCCGGATGAAGTGATACAGCGGACGAAGTCCGACATCCTCACTCCGGAAAACATCAGTGAGAAGCTGCCCAATGCCTAAACGCGATCAGGCATAGAACATTGTTGACAGGGAGCGGAAGGATGGCCTGTATTGCAGGCGATCCTTTCGCCTCATCATATCCGCCATAGGAAAAGGAGAAGGCAATGCAGTATAAAAAAGTTTCAAGAATAAAGGAAGGAATCTCAGCGATAGGCATTGGCTGCTGGAACTTCGGAGGCGACTGGGATACCTCAAATGATGATTCTGCCACAGCTATCATACATGCCGCTATCGACAACGGCATTAACCTGTTTGACGTGGCCCCCGTATATGGTTGGCACCATGCTGAACGTGTACTCGGCAAAGCCCTTCAGGGCGGCCTGCGCCAAAAAGTTTTGATCGCCTCGAAGTGTGGGCTGGTATGGGACGACAAGCATGTGACAGTCAACGATCTGTCCCGGGCGAATATCCTGCGGGAGATTGACGAGAGTCTGGCGCGGCTCGGGACCGATTATATCGATATTTATCAGCTGCATTGGCCCGATCCTAAAACACCGATTGAGGAGACGGCTCAGGTACTCTCTGAGATTAAGAAAGCCGGAAAGATCCGCCATGTCGGACTTTCGAATTTTTCCCAGAGCGATGTGGAAACGTTCATGACCATGATAGATATCGATTCCCAGCAGGGACTATACAACATGTTGGAGCGAAATGCCACAAGTTATCATAACATCCCCCTGGCTTATCGAACGGAAAAGGAAATGCTGCCCACAGTAAAAAAATATGGCCAGGCATTCCTCCCCTACAGTCCTCTGTTCCAAGGCCTGTTAGCCGGAAAATTTAAGCTGGAGAACAACTTCTCTGCCCGGGATGTCCGCAAGGATAATCCAAAGCTTTCGGGCGAAGCCTTCAGGTTTTACTATCAAGGGTATGAAAACATCAAAGCGGTGGCGGATGGATTGGGCAAGCCGGTCAATGAGCTGGCAATTAACTGGTTGCGTCAAAAGGACGAAGTTACTACAATTATCGGGGGCGCCTCCTCTATCGCCCAACTGGAAAAGAACATCAAGGCGATTGAGTGGGATATCCCCGCGGATGCTTTGACCGCTTTGGAGACCATACTGTCTCCCTATGAAGATAAATAGGAAGGGGCCCACATGAAAGAGCTTTTGACGGGTTTTCACCATATCGGCCTTCCCACTACAGATATGAATGGCACGATCAAATTTTATGAATCCCTGGGTGGCCAGGTAGTCATGGAGAAAACAGATGTTGACGAGGGCCGTCCTATTCGGGTGGTACATATTTTGTTGAGTTCTTTAAAGCTGGAGATCTATGAACGGCTGGAGTCTGCCGGTATGCCTGGCGCATTTGATCATATCGCCATTGAGGTGAACGATGTGGAAGCCGCCTATGCCAAGTGCAAGGCTATGGGAATGCGCTTCATGGTGGACGGCGTAAATTCATCAACGTATTGGCCGCCGAATAACTTGCGATGGTTCATTGTATATGGCGTTAACGGTGAAAAGGTTGAATTCGCACAAAAAGGTTGATCCTATCATTGAAGCGGCTGAGCAT
>JAEZIE010000061.1 GCA_023416175.1 Bacillota bacterium | reverse complement strand
ATTAAAACGCTTTTGTTGATCTGTTTCTTCGCCAAGAATGACCCCGGACACTTAGTCCTGTAGGCGCGAAAACATCCCCGCCACCGGTAGGTGACGGGGATGTTGCGCGCTTTCATCTCGTATACAGCCGCTTTACCGTTACATCAATCGTATCCATTGCTCCAGTCGCCGCCGCCGCTTATATCCTCACCGTCGCCACCGTCGCCACCATCGCCGCCACCGCCGGTGGCGCCGCCGGAACAGCCACCGGTATCGCCGCCGGAAGAGCCACCGGTATCGCCGCCGGAGCCGCCGGAAGAGCCGCCGGAAGAACCACCGGAGGAGCCGTTACCCGCGCCATTATTCGTAGGAGCGGGAGTGGCGGTTGGAATAGGCGTGGAAGAGGTTTTGGGCGTTGCTGTGGGCTTAGGTTTGGGCTTGGGCGTCGCAGTCGGCTCGGGTGTTGGCGTTGGTTCAGGCGTTTGCGTTGGAGTAGCAGTAGGTGATGGCGTAGGAGAAGGCGTACTCGTCGGAGAAGGTGTAGGCGTATCGGTTGGCGCATTCTCTAGCACATACGTCTGGTACAACTCGGAGAGCTCCGCAATCGGCTGCCATGCGCCGGTTTCATCCAAATATTCCAGTATCCCGTTGGAAAGGCGCATTTCGGGTATAACCGTTCCGTCCTCCATCTGAATGGAAGGCGAAGTGTTTGCCGTGTTCACGGCGGGCGTACAGGCCGCGCATCCAAGGAGCAGCGCAAGCGCTGTATGCGCGATGAGTAGTTTCTTCCATAATTTCATATCATGTGTTTCCTTCTACAGTCTTGACGATATTGTTAACGAATACGTAAGCCGCGGTTCCCTGCGCAAACTCACCTGCGGCGATGATCTGCTTTGCAACGTGGTACATGCTACGCGATACCTGCCCGCCATAAAAGGTATATTGTACATCGCCCTTTTCCACGATCACGTAGGGGCGGAAGCCATAATACCAGTTATAGTTGGCTGTTTGGATATCTACCAGCACTGAGGCAAACTGAATGCGTCCGTTGGTGATGTTGATGTAGTAGTCGTTGTTTGCATCCCAATAGGAGCGGCCGTACTTAGCAGCAACCCCGCCCTTTGTGAACGGGTACACATCTATGCTGTTGTTGTTGATAACCACGGTGCCGTATTCTACCAGACGGAAGCCTTCGATCCCTGCGCTAAGCAATTGTGCACGCAGATCTTGATTAATACCGCTGATAAAGCGCAGTCCGGTATTACCCGTCACGCGTATTGCACAGCCGTGATAGGTAAGAAGGTTTTGCATGGAAGCGGGCAGAGGTGTGGCGGTATAGCCGCCGGAAGCGGAATACGACAGCGTCCAGGCATACATCTCCTGCGGTGTACCGCTGGAGCGAAGCTTGTACATGACAACGGTCTTTGCGTTCGTCTCATGGACAGTGGCAGTCAGAACACCATTTGTATTTGTGGCGGGAACGGCCACGCCATCCACCCAAAGAAGTAAGTCGGTATAGCCAGTCGGTGGCGTGACGGTGATTGGATAACTACCGATCACCGTTCCCGCGTTCAACACAAGGCGGGCGTAGGTGGCTGATACGTACGCCACCTGGCCATTGTAGGAGATCTTGTGCCAGCCCATTGCGGCGTTCGCCTGTAACAGCGCATAGCTTGCGCCAAGCGGAGCCTGGCCGATAATGGTAGCGCTGCCTCCGGCGGTTGAAGGCTCGCTGCGGACATTGCAGGAGGTGGTGACGTTTGCAATGGCGACGCTGCCGTAGATGGGCGTAAACGCAGACTTTTGCACATAACCGGTCTTGCCGTCGAACGTAATGCTATAAAACGCGTCCTTTTCCCCGGTAACCACAACGGCAGTACCCGCTTTCACCACGCCGAGCGTAAGCGAGCCGGTGTTCGTGCGCAGATACACATAGCTGTCGTAGATTACTGCGCGACTATCGGTTGTGAGCGCGGGAAGCGCAGTAAGCGTTTGACGTCCTGCAAAGTCGGGACTCACAGCAAGCGCAGTGTTCGGGTAGTAGAACGTCAGTATCTGTGTAACGCTCCGACCTTCCGCCGCCATTTGGCGCGCGCCGATCTGGCTCAACCCGATCCCATGGCCATACCGCCCATGGCGGACGATGTAAGAGCCGTCTTGATCCACAAGCCAGAAAGCGCTTAAATTCTCATTTTTAAAGCCAAAGCCACTTTTCAGCGTAGACGCGCTGATGCTGATCGGCACTGAATTCAAGGAATACCCGATACCGCCCTTGGTGTATGAGCCGGTACAGGTGGCCGTAAGCGTCGCAAAATGCGAGCAGAAGTATGCGCCTGCGCCTTTATTTGCCTCATATGTACCGCGATGGCTTTCATCCGCACAATCGGCGGAGAGCGTCACTGCGGTGAGGGCGATTGTATCCGCTTCCGTGTCGGTGAGGGAATATGCGCTCTTAATCATTGCCTTGAGCATTCCTGCGCTGTCAAGGCCGGTCTTGGGGATAGTAATCTCCTCAAGGTAGGCATTGGAACCGTATTTCTGCCCATACCTGAGATCATACGGGTCGGCCTTGATTTCAATGTACGCGGGAAGAATGTTCTGGTTTGTCCACCGGTGAGACGGAATCTCGGTTATCCCACCATTGGAGGCGGAATAGAACACCTCAACTGCCGCGTTGCCAAAAGTAAGAAGTTTCTTATCCGTGGCTTCGACTGCGGCGGCGGAATTTGGCGCGCTCGATATGCCCTTGTAGACCTGATCGGTTGAGGTATCCAGAAGATCATAAGATGCGGAATTTGTAATGGCGCTGTAAGCATAATTCCGGGCAGCAACGGCCTGCGCCTGCAGCGCCGCCGCGCCATAGCCTTCACCGATTTCAAAAGGTACCACGCCGCAGAGGTAATCCTCCATATAGACACGGTTGACAAGATATACGCCCGGTGTTGAATCCACCGTCGCGTATACGGCGAGACTGCCCAGGTATGAGAGGTTGGAGTTGTGGGCGGTATTGTAAACGCTGAAGAAATTGTTGCTTTGGCCGTTGGGCGGCGTATGTTCCGAGATGACAAACTGCTCGCCGCTATAGAGTACCGCACCCGCAAGCGAGAACGAGACCTTCCCCGCAGCGTAGGACAAGGTATACACGAAGCCGGATTCAGGTATGAGGATGGGTTGACCGCTAGTATCGTAAAGGCAGTAGTTCCCTGAAAAAACAATATCCACGCTGGTATGCAAGGTGGACAGCAGCACCCTTGGATAGGAGGGCTCCGCCGGAACCATCTGGGGCGTGAGGGCGAATAGCGAGAACGGGTTCAATGAGGAAGCAGAAGCATTGTCCGCATGGCGTTCAGCGGGATCGACATCGCTGCCCTCGAGCAATGGGTCGTACGGGACGGAATAGTCCCCGCCCGCACTGTCCGCCTCCGGGTACGTATAGGAATAGTCCCCAGCCGGCTCTGCAAATGCGGACACAGGCAGAAGCAATAAACACAGAATGAGCAGTGTCGATAAAAAACGTAAAATAGAAACCTTGCGAACGGAGGGCAGGATGTGCATGATAAAAAAGAGCTCCTCCCACATGCAATTGTTTTTAATATACTATCACATGTGAAATTATAAAGACAACATATGTATAGAACGACAGGGGAAGCGGTCAAGGGGAAGATTGGGGTGATTTACGAGTGGGAATCGTCATCTGCGATTGGGGAAGAATGGTACAAAAGGGCATTGAAATTGCTGAAAGGTGAATGGCTTCGAGGAAGCTTATGGAACAGACCCGCACGATAGAGTGTGTAGCGCATTATGAATGTAGCATGCGAAGTCTGGACCGTTCGGTTATGGCTGATCCGAATTTTGGTAACAGGCAAGTTTTATTTTATGACTTGACAGCATGTAGAACATAATATAATATGTAATTGAAAATGATCATTTCTATTAGAAATAAAAACGTTACGATTACAGAATTTAAGAAGGATGATATGGAAGCAAATCGCAAACTGCAATTAGAAAATATTGCAATGAATGTCAGAACAGTCGGCTTGAAAATGGTAGACAATGCAAGATCTGGGCACATAGGCGGCGCATTTTCATTATCCGAGATCATGGCGGTGCTTTATTTCGATAAAATGCGCATAAATGCCGAAAAACCAGATTGGGAGGATCGTGATAGGTTTGTTTTGTCCAAAGGACATGCGACGGTTGCGTTGTACCCCACCCTTGCGCTGAGAGGATTTTTTTCATCCGAATTATTAAAAACGTTTCGGAAGGCAGAGGGAGTACTTTCCGGGCATGCGGAAATGATGCATGTTCCGGGGGTGGATATGTCCACAGGATCGCTTGGCCAGGGGCTCTCTGCTGCGGTAGGTATGGCGCTTGCAGGCAAACAGAATGGGAAAGAATACTACGTTTACGCAGTGATAGGCGATGGGGAGATGCAGGAGGGACAGATCTGGGAGGCCATGATGTTTGCGGCCTCCAACCACCTCGACCATCTAATTGTAATATTGGATAGTAACAAAGTGCAGCTTGACGGCACTGTGGCAGAGATCTTGGATATGGGCGATATTGAAGCAAAATGCAAGGCATTTGGATTCCATACACAATCCATCGACGGGCATGACGTGGAACAGATCGCGGCCGCAGTGGATGCCGCCAAGGCAACGCCCGGCAAGCCGCATATGATCATTGCCAACACAGTGAAGGGAAAAGGCATCTCTTTCATGGAAGGCAAAAATGAGTGGCACGGTAAAACACCAAACGACGAGCAATTTGCACAAGCCTTCCGCGAGCTTGCGCGCGGAGTTGAGGAGATGAACACAAATGGGTAACAAGATTTCAACGAGAAGCGCCTATGGCGAAGCGCTGGTGGAAATCGGCACGGACACGAAAATTGTAGTGCTTGATGCGGATGTAAGCACTTGCACCATGTCCTGTTTGTTTCATGCGCAGTATTCGAAACGTTTTCACAATGTGGGCATTGCGGAAGCGAACATGGTGGGAATTGCCGCCGGTATGGCGACGTGCGGGTTAAAACCTTTTATCAGCACGTTTGCGATGTTCGCTGCCGGGAGGACGTTTGACCAGATCAGGAATTCTCTTGCGTACCCTAGGCTGAATGTCAAGGTGGTGGGCACACATGCAGGCCTTACCGTAGGGGAGGACGGCGCAACGCACCAGTGCTTGGAAGATATTGCGCTGATGCGCAGCATTCCGGGCATGACAGTGATCTGCCCTGCGGACGCCAATGAGACGCGCGCGGCCGTACACGCCCTTGCCGCATATGAAGGCCCGGCATATCTGCGCCTGGGCAGGAGCGCGCTTGAGGTGATTACAGATTTTGACGGATATGAGTTTCAAATCGGGAAGTCCGTACAAATGCGCAAAGGCAGGGACGTTACCATCATTTCTACCGGCATCATGGTTGCGATGTCGCTCAAAGCGGCGGAGATCCTTGAGGCGGAAGGCATCGAAGCAAGCGTTGTGAACATGCACACTATCAAGCCGCTCGATAAAGCCGCGGTATTAGAAGCAGCCATGCAGACAGGCGCGATTGTGACGGCCGAAGAGCATTCCGTATTGGGCGGACTGGGCGCTGCAGTAGCAGAGTTGGTATCCGAAAATTGCCCTGTTCCGGTAAAGCGGGTGGGTACTCAGGATACGTTCGGAAAATCCGGCAATGCGGACGTCCTGCTCGAACGCTACGGCCTCACGCCGGAGCAGATTGCTTCGGGCGCACGGGCGGCGGTCGCCATGAAATCAAAAAGAGGGGAACAGTAATGAGAACAGTAAAGGTCAAGCCGCTGACAGCGGAAAGCTTCCGCCCGTACGGCAGTTACGCAAGCATTACCAATCCTACGGGAAACCACATGGGGGATTTTTATAACGATCAGGTACTCTTCCCAGTTTCGGGGAGCATGCCGCTGGGCCTTTCACCGCTTGTGCTGCACAAGGCGGAAAAAATGGTGGTAACGGCCTCCGAATACCACAACACCACGGGCGAGGCGATCGTTGTGATGGACGACGATATCATCTTTCACGCGGCGCCGCCTACAAAGGATCCTGTCCCCGAATTGACGGAGGCATTCTATGTTCCCTGCGGAACGGTGCTGCAGATTCATACGGGCGTATGGCATTATGGCGGGTTCCCCGTCAACCGTGAACAGGCGCATGTGCTGATCGTCCTGCCGCAGCGGATCTACAAAAACGATTGCGTTGTTGTGCAGTACGAGGAAAAAGACCAGATCGAAATCATTCTCTAAAGTAGAAAAGCAATATCAAGATGAGGACGGAAAAAAGCGCAATGAATGTAATGGAACAACTTTCTCTCAAAGGCCGCAATGCGATTGTGACAGGTGGCGGCCAGGGGCTCGGCAAAGCGATGGCAATGGGCCTCGCGCAGGCGGGGGCCGATATCATCATAGCGGCAAGGCGTACACAAAGCGCGATGGAAACCAAGCCCATCATTGAATCCTACGGCGTCAAATGCACGGTCATCAAGGGCGATATGCGCAATGAAGACGATATCAAGGCGATGGTCGCTGCTGTACTTAAAGAGTACGGGAAGATCGATATTCTGTTCAACAATGCGGGAACCTGGCGCGGGGATGATGCGGAAAAGGTCACCACGGAAGATTGGAAAGAAGTCATAGACGTTAACCTGACCGGCCCCTTTATCGTCTCCCGCGAGGTGGGCAAGGTGATGCTTGAGCAGGGGAAGGGCAGCATTGTAAACATCGCCTCCATGTCCGGCATGATTGTCAATACGCCCCAGAACCAGTGCGCGTACAACGCGTCCAAGGGTGGCCTCATCATGCTCACAAAATCAATGGCAACGGAATGGGCCACAAGAGGGGTGCGTGTCAACGCGATCTGCCCCGGTTATATCCGGACGGAAATGAGCGAAGATCGTTATCAGAGAAAAGATCCCGCAATCGAACGGTGGTTTTCCATGACGCCCATGGGCCGTTCCGGTAAGGCGGAAGAGCTGATGGGATTGGCGGTTTATCTTGCTTCGGATGCAGCCGGCTTTGCAACGGGATCCACCTATGTGCTCGATGGCGGCTATACAGCCTGGTAAGGCTCGTACTAAAATATAAATTTGTGCATGCACAAAGTAAATAACAGGAGGAAAAGAATATGAGCAAGAAATGGACGGTACTATTGTCGGTTATGGTCGTCATGGCCCTGCTACTGAGTGCCTGCGCGTCTCCCGTACAGGAGACGCCGCCTGTAGCGCAGACCCCCGGGGCACAGGCAAGCGAAGCTCCTGCTGCAGAAGCAACTGGCCCGATTAAGATCGGCGTTTCTGTAGCTGACCAGGCCAACCCGTTCTACATTGAAATCCTTGATGGCATGAAGAGCGCCATGAAGGACGGCGATCAGCTTATCGTCATGGACGCCGCGTTTGATCCCGCAAAGCAGATTTCCGACATTGAGGATATGATCCAGCAGAGCGTCAACGTCATGTTGATCGACCCGGTGGACTCCAACGGCATACAGGCCGCTCTGGAACAGTGCAAGGCAGCTAACATTCCGGTGATTGCATACAATTCGCCTGTAAACGACGCAAGCTCCGTGGTATCCACCGTTGCTTCCGACAACTTCATGGCCGGCCAGCTGATCGGCGAAGCGCTTGCGAAGGAGTTGGGGGGCAAGGGCAAGGTTGCAATGCTGACCTACAACGTTGCGCAGGTGTGCTTGGACAGGGCAAACGGCTTTATTGACTCCGTGAAAAAGTATCCCGAAATGGAAATCGTGGAATCCCAGGAAATACAGCCCGGCGTTGACACCGCGTTGCCCGTGATGGAGAACATCCTGCAGGCATATCCTGATCTTTCCGGCGTATTTGCACTTAACGATCCTTCTGCAATCGGCTGCGCGGCAGCGGTGGAGAGCGCAGGGTTGCTCGATGCCATCAAGATCGTGGGCGTTGACGGCTCCACGGAAGGCAAGGCTGCCATTACACAAGGCAAAATGCTTGCATCCGCAGCACAGCATCCCAAGGACATCGGTTCCATAAGCGTCGAGACCGCCTATCAGGTCATTGCAGGCGGAACGGTTGAGGCGAATGTGAAGGTTCCCGTAGAACTGGTGGATGCGTCCAACGCGGGAAATTAACCGCTTGAAGATCTGACAGGAAAACGTATACTTATGGATAGCTGCTTCCCCGGCGTGCTTTATCAGGCGCGCCGGGGAGAGCAAACGCTTAGATGCAGTTAGAGGGTTAGGAGGAAAAGATGGCGTCCGAGTATTTCCTTGAGATGCATGACATCAACAAAACATTTCCCGGCGCAAAGGTCTTGGATTCGGTACACATTCAAATAAAGGCCGGAGAGGTTCGCGCGCTGATGGGAGAAAACGGTGCGGGCAAATCGACGCTTATTAAAATACTTGGCGGCATTTATGAGAAGGACGAAGGCGCTGGCTCGATCCGGATCGCAGGAAAAGAAGTAACGATCCGCGGCGTGCAAAGCGCAAAGGCGCATGGTATCAGCATCATCCATCAGGAAATATGCCTTGCGGAGAACATGAGCGTTGCGGACAACCTGTTTATGGGTGCGGAGATTACCGGAAACACCGGGGTTTTCGTCAATGACAAGGAAATGATCAGGCGTGCGCAGGCCGTGCTCGATTCCCTGGGGATGCAGATTGACGCGAGCGTAAAGGTAGGGGATCTGAGCATCGCAAAGCAGCAGATGGTGGAAATTTCACGCGCGTTGCTTTCAAATGCCAGGCTGATTGTGATGGACGAACCCACCTCCTCCTTGACAAATATAGAAATTGAGCAGCTTTTTGCACAAATCCATGCATTAAAATCCGCGGGGATTGCAATTATATACATCTCACACAGAATGGATGAGATTTTCCGCATTGCGGATTCCGTCACCGTGCTGCGCGATGGGCAGCTCATCGGAACGGAGCTTACAAAGAATTTGACGCAGCATGCCATCATATCCATGATGGTTGGCCGGGAGATCTCCGAAATCTATGATTTGAATACGAGTCCGGCGCACGGAGAGGAGTGTCTCCGTGTAAAAGGGTTTCAAAATAAGAAATTACGCAATATTGATTTTTGTATCCACAAGGGCGAAATACTCGGCTTTTCCGGACTGGTAGGGGCGGGACGTACCGAGCTTGCACGCGCAATATTCGGCATTGATAAGCTGGAAGCCGGAGAACTGTATCTTGGCGGGAAAAAGGTACGCATCGATTCGCCGCGCGAAGCGATCCGGCACGGCATTGGATATGTGCCTGAAAACAGGAAAACGGAAGGCCTCTTCCTGCAGAACCCCATCCGCTATAACATCACGATCTCCGTACTGGAGCAGTTTATCCGGTTTATTAGGATCAACAGGCACAAAGAAAAGAACATTGTTGACGATTACGCAAACCGCCTTTCCATCAAGATGACGTCAACGGATCAATTGGTTCGTTATCTTTCCGGCGGGAACCAGCAAAAGGTCGTGGTTTCGAAATGGCTGGCGACAAACCCGAACATTCTCATTCTGGATGAACCGACGCGCGGCATCGATATCGGCGCAAAGTCGGAAATTTACCACTTGATTTCGGAACTGGCCGCGCAAGGCATGGCAATTCTTCTAATCTCCTCTGAGATGGAGGAGATTATCAACCTCAGTCACAGGATTATTGTGATGTGCGAAGGACGCATTTCAGGCGAATTGCGCCGGAACGAGATGGAGCTATTCTCACAGGAACGCATTATGCAGCTTGCATCAGGAGGAATCAATGGTGAACAACGAGAAGCGTAACAAACTGGTATTCGGCAGAGATCCTGTCACCAAATTTATCAAAAACAATTATGGAACGATGCTTGGTCTGCTTGTTCTATGCACGATACTGACGTTGTCAACCGACTCGTTTCTTACTGGGAAGAACCTGCTTTCCGTGCTGCGCCAGATATGCATCAACTCCCTGATTGCGTTCGGCATGACATTCGTCCTGATCATTGGGGGCATTGATCTTACCGTAGGCTCGGTTGTCGGGGCAAGCGGCGTTGCAGTTGTGATGCTGCTTGAGGCAAATGTGCCGCTTGCAATCGCAATTCTTCTTGCGCTTCTTCTGGGTGCGGTGATCGGCACGGTGAACGGAATGATCGTTGCCTACATCAAAATGCCGCCGTTTATCGTCACATTGTCCATGCAGGGCATTATAAGAGGGCTTGCTTACATCATCACAAACGGCCGGTCGGTCGCTTGTAAGGACCAGGTGTTTACCTCAATGGGCAACGGATACCTGCTGGGGATCCCGATCCCAATTTATATCGTGGCGGCTGTGATGATTGTGATTTCCATCATCCTGTACCGCACCAAGTTTGGACGGCGGATGTATGCGGTGGGCGGCAATATCACTGCGGCAAAATTCTCTGGCATCCGCATCAACGGGCTGACAATCAATGTGTATATCATCTCGGCGCTGATGGCGGCGCTTGCGGGCATCATATTAGCGTCCCGTATGTATTCGGGGCAGCCCACGGCGGGCCAGGGATATGAATCGGACGCGATTGCGGCGGCTGTGCTCGGTGGCACGAGCTTTGCAGGCGGTATCGGCACCATTGGTGGAACGCTGATTGGCGCGCTGGTCATCGGAGTACTGAGCAATGGATTGAACCTTTTGCATATCTCTTCGTACGTACAGATGGTTATTAAAGGCGTTGTCATTATACTGGCGGTGGCGTTTGACCTTCTCAAGAATAAGGGTAGGTTGGAGAACTAATACATTCGATTCTTATACAATGCGGGTGAAAGCTCCGGCGCTCAAGCTGTGGTTTTGACCCGTATTGTTTCTTACTGAAAAAGGAGGCGCGGTTATGGAAAGATATGTTGTCGGTGTGGATTTTGGAAGCGATTCTGTACGGGCGGTGGTCATCAATGCCGCCGATGGAACGATGCTGGCGCAAACGGAACACGGTTACCCAAGGTGGCTTGCTGGAAAGTATCAGGATATGGAGAAGAGATTGTTTCGTCAGCATCCGCTGGATTATATCGAGGCATTTACGGGCGCAATGCATGGGCTGCTGGATGCTGTAAGCGGCGAGGTGCGTGCAAAAATTATGGCGATCTCCTTTGCGGCGACCGGTTCTACCCCGTGCCCGGTAGACCGGATGGGCACGCCACTTGCGCTGCTACCGGAGTTTGCAGAGAACCCCAATGCAATGTTTCATCTGTGGAAGGATCATACCGCAATACAGGAAGCGGCGCAAATCAATGCGGCGTTTTCAGAGGATAATGGCGTAGACTATACAAAGTACCAAGGCGCTTATTGCTCCGAATGGTACTGGGCTAAGATATTGCACACCATTCGTATGGATGAAAAGGTCAAAGCGGCGGCTTACTCTTGGGTGGAGCATTGTGACTGGATGCCTGCGCTTCTGACGGGAAATACGGAGCCGCATACCATGTACCGCTGCGCCTGTGCCGCAGGGCATAAAGCGCTTTGGCACAGCGAGTGGAACGGCCTTCCATCGCCAGAGTGCCTCCAGAGCCTTGACCCTTACCTTACGCACATAAGGGATACATACGCAAAGCCGCAGCCATCGGACCATTGCGTGGGGAAAATCAGCAGGGAATGGGCGCAGCGGCTGGGTGTAGGTGAGCATGTTCTTGTTGGGGGCAGCTCGCTTGACGCGCATGCGGGCGCTGTTGGCGCAGGCGTCGCGCCCAATGTGATGGTAATCAATATCGGTACCTCTGCTGTCAATATGATGGTAGAGCGCGCAGATAAGCTTGCAGGAAAGCAGCTGTGCGCAATTGGCGGGCAGGCGGAAGACAGCATCATACCGGGATTTGTCGGCTTTGAGACGAGTCAGGCCTCCTTTGGAGATCTGTTTGCATGGCTCAAACGTTTTTTACTCTGGCCCATGCAGGCATTTCGTGATATGGAGCGGGAGCAGCATGCGGAATTTACTTCCAGGATTGAAGCGCAACTTTTGGGGCGTTTGCAGCAGGAAGCGGCATTGTTGCCCATTGAAGGGGCGCTGACGGCGCTTGACTGGTTCAATGGAAGAAGATATCCCAACACAAACGAAGAGGTAATGGGCGCACTCTCGCGGCTTACGCTTGGCACAACGGCGCCTGCCGTTTATCAGTCGCTCGCCATGGCAGCGGCGTTTGGGCAGAAGAAAATCATAGACGCACTTATCAGGGAAGGCGTTGAAATTCACGAGATCATTGCCGTTGGAGGGATCGCACAGAAATCACCCTACATCATGCAGGTGTTAAGTGATGTGCTGGGCGTTCCCATCAAGGTTTCGTCCTCCTTACAAGCCTGCGCAAGGGGAGCTGCGATCTATGCTGCGGTTTCCATGGGCGAATATACGCGCATTGAGGAGGCGCAGCGCCATATATGCGAGGGATATCTGAATACGTATCTACCCGAAAAAACAAAAGCTGCGGCTTATGCCGCAGCGTATGGACGCTATTTGCGTTTGGGTGAGTATGCGGAAGCTGCCACCCAATAAAATCGAACCTCTCTATGTGCAGGATACGCCTGCACTCAGGTGGTGAGCTTTGCAACGGAGCCGCGGCGGATCAGCTTGACATCAAGCATTTTCTGTAGCGGCTCTTTCCTGTTGTCGCTGAGGATATCTAGCAGCATCCGCGCTGCAATGCGCCCCATTTCAATGGTCGGCCTGTCGATAACGGTGACTGCGGGGCGTATGGTGCGGGCAAGCAGTGAATCGTCAAATGCAGTAAGCGAAATATCCTGCCCAATTTGAATGCCATGGTCGCGCAGGTAATTGATACAGCCAATGCTGATCTGGTTGTTGGCAGCAAAGATCGCGGTGGGCGGATCGTCTCCGGTCAGGAGTTCGCCTGTGAGCGCATAGCCGCTGTGCTGATACCATTCTCCCTGCTTGATGTATTGCTCCTGTATGGGGATGCCATGCTCGCGCATGGCGTCCTCAAAGCCTCTTTTACGGTTGGTATAGATCATAAAGTCACGGTCGCCGTTGATGGCGGCGATTTT
This sequence comes from Bacillota bacterium, assembly GCA_023416175.1. Lineage (GTDB taxonomy): Bacteria > Bacillota > Clostridia > Christensenellales > CAG-138 > JAEYLA01. The sequence goes on along the minus strand of JAEZIE010000061.1, from coordinate 644 downwards.
CGTATGGCCTGCGTTGATCAGTTCCTTTGTGGCAAGATAGGCGCCCTTATAGTTGTCGATTGTGACAGCGCTCAGAGTTCCGACGGTTCGGTCGATCAACACAACGGGCTTGGACAACCCGTCATAAAAGGTCTCGTCCTCAATTGAAGGGACCAGGATTGCGCCGTCAATGATCTGACCGATCTCTCCATGAAAAAGCTCGCGTTCTTTTTTGGGAGACTCGCTGGTGGCAAATACAAGCGTAAAATAACCTCGTTCTGTTGCAACCTCTGTGATGCCCTGTACGGCGCAGGTAAAAAAATCATTGATGAAATCTGGCACGATGGCTACGATAATTTTCGTATGGCCGGTTTTCATGGAGGCGGCAATGCTGTTGCGGACATATCCCAACTCTTTTGCGGCAGCTTCCACACGCAGCCGGGTGCTGTCCTTTACGGCATCGCGGTTGTTCAATACAAGGGAGACCGTGGAAATAGCAACCCCGGCTTTTGCAGCAACATCTTTGATTGTAATAACGTTTCGATTTTTTTTCATTTTACACCCCAAAGTCTATATTAATATCTTGCTGGTTATATAAGAAATTGTCAATACAAAACGTTTTTATTTTTTTAGAAAGGATGATGCTGTTCTGCGAAACGAAAAAA
>JAEZIE010000037.1 GCA_023416175.1 Bacillota bacterium | reverse complement strand
GCGTCGTCAATTAGCGGATGGTAATGCTGCAAAGAAGCGCCAAGGCCCTCCGCCTCAAGCGAGGTCCAGAGCACAATCTGATGCATGGCGTTGGTATGCTGCGACCATACCGGAAATTTATCCGCGTATAGCGGGAACCCGGAGCACAAATTGTCTACAACCGTGGTGTCCTCAAAAAAAAGTATGGTGCCGTAGCCGGAAGCAAAACAGTTTTTGATCTTAGCCTCGGTAGAGGGGAACCGCTCGGGCGGCGTCACTTTTTTGAGGGCATCCAGCGTGATATCCCATAGCGCGCGATGCGGTTCACCAAACAGAAGGACGATGCGCGTGCTTTGAGAATTGTACGAGGAAGGAACAAAATTGAGTGCATCTGCAACCAACTGCTTGATGCGGTCACGAGGTACGATTTCCTCATTGCTTAAGCTATAAATGCTGTGCCGGTTTTTGACGGCGTCCCACAACTGATATGACATGCTTTTTCGCTCCCTTTAAAGTTCATTCCTACTAGTATTCCCCGCTCTGTTTCTTCATAAGGGGAAATCGCTTTTTGGCCACGTATGCCGCATTTTTCTATTTTTGATTTCTCCGGCGCATGGAAGACTCCGACACTCATCTCTTAATATGAAAGATCTCGACGAGAAATGAGATCGAAATGGGTAGGACATGATTAAAAGCCCCGCGCAAAAAGCGCGGGGCTTTTGCATGAAGTTATGTCGATAGCGACTCCGGTGCGCTGCGAATCAGTTGATCCGCTTCACACAGCGCAGGGAAAAGCCCCATACGCGCACCATGGAACAGCACCTGCTGCACGATGCCGGCGTTCGCGCCAAACATAGAATATCCGCTGGCCTTGATGGCGGTATTGGAGCCGGAAGCGCCATAGAGTACGCGCATTACGCGCTTTACCCAGACGTCCACCGGGAACGCGCGGGAATATCCACAGGAGAACAGCAGCACGCAATCCGCGACTTTTTCACCCACGCCCGGCAAGCTTATGAGCGCTTTAAGCGCCTCCTCGTACCCGATATGGGGTAAAGCGTCAAGGTCAAACCCATCTTGCACGCGTTGCGCCGTATGAAAAAGATAGGATGCACGGTATCCTAGGCCAAGCTCCCTTAACAGCGGCTCGCCCGCATTAAAGACGGTCTCCGCGTCCGGGAAGGTATATACGGTGTACCCATCCAGCGGAAGCGGCTCGCCCAGGCGCTCGCGCAGGCGCGTCATAATGGAGGTGATGCGCTTGATGTTGTTGTTGGCAGAAATAATAAAGGCGCATAGCGTCTCCCAGACCGGTTGGTTGAGGATACGCATGCCCCCATAGAGGACATAGGACTGCTGGATGTACGCGTCTGCCTGGAACGGGGAAAATACGGCTGCGTAGTCCCGATTGAGGTCGAAATAGTGCGTCCAGTATGCGTCGTCGGCGTCGCCCGTCCAATATAGCATGGCGGAAGCGGCGTCGATATACGCCGCGTTGCGTTCAATACAGGCGATATATCCGTTATCCGCCTTCGTCCAGGAGAATGCCTGCCCGGAAAACAGCGTGGTTTCCAAATCCACGAGATCCGGCAGGCGCTTCTGTTTGTATAACTTAGTATCTTTCATAAATAAGAGTATAGCACAATGCCCGGCAGGAAGAATTGCCTCATTGGGCGCATATGGCCAGAAAAATCAAGGAAATCATGGATAAAAGAGCTATCGGCCCGTACCAAAATAAAGGCCTTTGCCTGGGCCAGTGCAAGCGGGATTATAAACTTTCTATGAACCGGGCATGTTTTGGCCGCAATATGCCGAAAAAACGCAGGCCTGCGGCATTTCACAGATCACCCCCACAGGTTGACAAATGCCTCAAAAGCATCATAACATGTACGTATGGGCCGTGTGAACAGGCCATATTTCGCCTTATGGCGATGAAAAAGAAAGTAGCGATGCTTGCCAAGCGGGTTTGTCTCATAAGGCTTCCGGCGTATCATGTCGCTTTTCACACGAGGTAAGGAGAACGATGAACAGAAGAAAACCAAAAGCTCGCGCGCTAACGCGCATACTCCGTGCGATCGTCCTATTGCTGGCCATCGCATGTCTTGCGGTAGGCGGCTTCCTATTATATCAGCAGATGGCCGAACCCGCTATTGCCGAACCGGTTGACCAAACGTTTTCGGAAGGAGTCAGTGTGGACGGCGTTTCCCTTGCGGGTATGACTTTGGAACAGGCGCGCGCGGCACTTCAGGCGAAAGAGCAGGAAAAGGCGGCGGAGATTCAATTCGTATTGAACGCGCCCGGCGCATCCACTACGCTCACCCATGCGGATCTATCAGTAACATTCGATACGCAGGCCGTTCTGGAACAGGCGATGATGCTGGGCAACACCGGCACAAGGAGGGAGCAGGAAGCAGAGCGCGAGGCGCTGCTCTCTTCACCCAAAGACTTATCCATTGGCTATACGGTGGATGTCTCCCCCGCGCAGGCAAAGATCGCCGAGTTTGCGGAACAGCTCAAGGCCGAACCCGTGGACGCTAGCGCCAAATTGAAGGAACAGTATGCCGTCAAGGCGGATATGATCCCGGAGGACTTTCTGGATTTTACGCCGGAAGTACGGGGGCAGACGCTGGATGAAGCGGCGCTTCTGCAAACCCTGAAAACCCGCGCTTCTGCGCGCGAATATGGCGTTGTGGAGCTGCCCATACTTTACACGGAGCCAGCCGTTACGGTGGATACGCTCAAAGCGACGTTGCTGAGCAGGCGAAGTGCTGCCGAGACGTCCTTTAAAAAATCTCCCTATAACCGGGAAGACCGCGTATTCAATGTGAAACGTGCAGCGTCCCTCATCAACGGCTTTGTTTTAAAGCCGGGAGAGACGTTTTCCACCAACGATACGTTAGGCCCACGCACATATGAGCTTGGCTGGAAGGCGGCCCCTGCCTATGTGCAGGGCACTACGGAGGATCAGGCGGGGGGCGGCGTCTGCCAGGTCAGCACCACGCTTTATGCAGCTGTTGTCAAGGCAGACCTTGAGATCGTCTACCGCCGCAACCATTCTAGCCCGGTGGGGTATATCGATAGGGGATTAGATGCCACCATTAACACCGGTACAATCGATTTCCAGTTTAAAAACAACACGGCGGCGGATATCTATATCTTCTCCTATGCCATCGACTCAAAGGACGGGGAAGTGCAAAAAGGGCTAACGGATAAGACCGTGCATGTGGAAGTCTATGGCGCGCCGTTGTCCGGGGAATACGATGAGATCCGCCTGAGCAGCGAAAAGCTTGAAACCGTCGCCCCCAAAGGGGACATGGAAGTCGTGGTGGATACTACCGTTCCCGCAGATTATTATAAAGAGGAAGTATCGCGGCAGAACGGTTCCGTATGGCAGTCCTACAAGCATTACTACAAGGATGGCGTGGAAGTAAAGAAGGAGCCCTTGGCAAAATCTACATACCGCGCGTACGCGGGAAAGATTACCGTGGGCGTGGGTTATTACGCGCCGCAGATTCCCACGATTACGCCGTAATCGTGTTGAAAGGAAAACATACATGCCAAACCAGATAAACGGAAATACAACGGGCATCCGCAATACGGTGCTTGCGGAAATCGAGCGGCTCTATGAGTTCGAGGTGGGGCAGGATACGTTTGCAACGCCCGAGCTGCTGGAGCATCTAAGTGCATGCACCGCGGCCATCAACCGCGAGATATCGGTATATATCAAGCGCAACGGAGTTGTTGCGGACGTCAGCGTGGGGGATGCGAACACCGTCGCTATGCCGCAGATGCGCGTGGTGCGCAATGAGGACAGGCTCTCGGGCGTACGATGCATCCATACCCACCCAAACGGAAGCGCCATGCTCAGCGAGGTAGACCTGGGTACGCTCAAGTCCATGCGTCTGGACTGCATGGCAGCTCTGGCCGTAAGGGACGGGAAGCCAGCTACCCTGTATGCCGCTTACTTGGGCGAGTGGGGAGAAGATGGCTACGAGGTGCTGCTTTACGGCCCCATGCAGCCCAACCGCCTGCCGCAGAGGGCGCTGATACGCGAAATCTACCTTGCCGACGACCGCATGAAAACCGGCACCCACGAAACGGCGGCGGCCCGGCCTGAACGCGCCATATTGGTGGGGCTGGAACAGGCGGATGCAATGGACACCATGAAGGAGCTTGCGGAGCTTGCAAAGTCCGCGGGCGCGCAGGTGGTGGGCCAAAGCGTGCAGAAACGCCGCAGCATCGACAACGCGACCTACATCGGCTCCGGAAAAGTAGAGGAGCTGTCCCTTATGGGCAGCGCAATGGAAGCCGATCTGTTTATTTTTGACGACGAGCTTTCTGCCGTGCAGCTACGGAATTTGGAAGAGGGGTTGGGACGCCCTGTCATTGACCGGACGACACTGATTTTGGATATCTTCGCAGCCCGCGCGCAAACCCGGGAGGGACGGCTTCAGGTGGAGCTTGCGCAATTAAAATACCGTCTTCCCCGTCTGATTGGCTCAGGGATGGCGCTTTCCCGGTTGGGCGGCGGCATCGGCACGCGCGGCCCCGGCGAAAAAAAGTTGGAACTGGACCGGCGGCGCATCCGCAGACGGGTATTCGAGCTGGAGGAATCGCTCAACGAGGTGATCAAACAACGGGCGCTCAGGCGCGAGCGGCGGGAAAAGAACCTGATTCCGCTTGTCGCGCTCGTCGGTTACACCAACGCGGGGAAGTCCACGCTGTTAAACGCGCTTTCGGGCAGCGACGTGCTGGCGGAGAATAAGCTTTTTGCCACATTGGACCCTGTGGTACGCCAGGTAACGCTGCCGCAGGGAACGCAGGTGTTGTTCTCGGATACCGTCGGGTTTATCCACAAACTGCCGCATGATCTCGTCCAGGCCTTCCGTGCCACCCTCGAAGAGGTGAAGCAGGCCGACCTGCTGCTGCATGTGGTGGATTGCGCAAACCCGGAATATGACGCACAGATGCAGGTGGTGGAGGAGGTTTTGACCTCACTGGGTGCTGTGGATACCCCGCGCATCAACGTATACAACCAGATCGACCGGGAAGGCGCCAACCCCGGCCATCGCGGAGAGTGGGCGCATATTAGCGCGAAAGAGGGATCAGGGGTAGAGGCCTTGCTTTCGGCCGTTGAGAAGACGCTAAGCGCGCAGCAGGTGCGCGTGGAACTGCTGGTTCCCTATCACCGGTATGAAGCGATGGCGCTCATTCGCAGCGTAGGCCGCATCCTCTCCGAGGAACACACGGCTGAGGGCACTCTTGTTTGTGCCATGCTGGAGGAGCGGGATCTTTCCCGCGTAAAGGACGCGGTGAAATGACGGGGAAGAAAGGCACAATCCTGAGTTATCACGGTATCCTTCAATTGGCCATATTGGCGGCGCTTCTGATTGGGGTAATCGGTCTTGCTATTTTGGTGTTTTCGCCACCTCCCTTAGCGGAAGAGGCATTGTTCGTAGAACGAAACGGAACATTGGAGGAAACGGACGCAAAGCCAGGCGGTACGGTGGAAGAAGGGGAAGTCTTTTCTCCCCCACCCGCCATATCGCCGGCCGCACCCCCGCAGGATACCCCTACGCCAAGCGAAACGTACGAACCGGCAATATCGCCAACGCCTGAACCCACGCAACAACCTACGCCCACACCGACGCGAGCGCCTACGCCTACACCGACGCAAGCGCCTACGCCCGAACCCACAAAAAAGCCGTCGCAGTCTTCCGGTAAGACGCTTTCCGGAAAAGTAATCGGCATCGACCCCGGACATCAGGCGCATCCCAACCGGGAACAGGAACCGGTAGCGCCGGGCTCATCCGAAACCAAGGATAAAGTTTCATCCGGTACGTATGGTCGGTTTACCGGCATTCGGGAATATGAGGTAACGCTTCAGGTCGGCCTAAAGCTAAAAAGCATGCTGGAGGATCTGGGGGCTGAGGTGGTCATGACCCGCACAAAAAACGACGTGGACCTTTCCAACATCGACCGCGCGAAAGTATTCAACAGAGCCAAAGTGGATCTCGGCGTGCGCCTGCACTGCAACGGCAGCGACGATGAAAGCATACATGGGGCGTTCATGCTGGTGCCCAAGAGCAAGGAGTATCCGTATTATGAGGAAAGCGTGCGCGCGGCCAAAAAGATACTCGCGGCATACGGTGAAGAGACTGGTATCAGCGTTAAAAAGGGCATCACCTACCGGGACGATCAAACGGGGTTCAATTGGTGTGAGCGGCCTGCAGTCAATATCGAAATGGGGCATATGACCAACAAAGAGGAAGATTACAAGCTGACCGATAAGGCCTTCCAAAAGAAAATGGCGGTGGGCATCAAAAACGGCATCCTTGCATACTTTGGCACTTGAGCGCCGTTTCTTGTATGACGAAGGTGGATGGGTATGACGAACTATTATTACAACTATGTCCCGCTCTTTAAGGCGCTTGCGGATGAAACGCGCCTCAAAATCGTACACATGCTGACCTGTGAAAGCATGTGCGCAAACAGCATACTCGAGTGCTTCAGTATGACGCAACCCTCGCTCTCCTACCACATGAAAATTCTAACATCCTGTGGGCTGGTCTGCGCCCGGCGGCAGGGTGGATTCACGATGTACAGTGTGGATGAGAAGCGGCTCATGGCTGCAATCTTGTTGTTGCAGGAGTTTTCAAACGGTATGGAACTGATCCAGCCAGGCATTCAAGAGGCGGTAAAGGTACAAGAAAATGCTTGACGAAACAGCCCTGCTTCCCTATAATTGATAAGGTCGGGTGCGTGATGCGCACCCAAATTCGACTGCCAACGTAGCTCAGCTGGTAGAGCAGCTGATTCGTAATCAGCAGGTCAGGGGTCCGAGTCCCCTCGTTGGCTCCAT
>JAEZIE010000012.1 GCA_023416175.1 Bacillota bacterium | reverse complement strand
TGCTCTACATCCACATGCATGCCAAGGTCGCTTAATTGCTTCACTGCGGCGTTGATGGAGTTTAAAAACAGCCGGTAATCCCGCATATATCGAAGTATCTTGGGACGGGGCGCAGCGCCGTCCTTTTTTTCGTCGAACATGCGGTTGAGCGTCTTTTCCACCAGCTTTTCGGTGTCCTTGACAGAAAGCGCCTTCGCCTTGACCTTCTCGATCACCTGCAATTGCGCATCATCGTCCTTTAACCGCAGCAGCGCCCGTGCATGTCGTTCCGTCATGCGCGCTTCCGTCATGGCGTCTTTGATCTGGGGAGAAAGCCGAAGCACTCTTAATTTGTTTGCTACAGCCGATTGGCTTTTGCCCAGGCGCACGGCAAGTTCATCCTGCGTCAGCCCGTAGGTGGCAATGAGCTGCGCGTAGCACTCCGCCTCTTCCAGGTAATGCAGGTTTTCGCGCTGGAGGTTTTCAATGAGCGCCACCATGGCGCTTTCCTGTTCCACCATAGCGTCCTCCACAATGCAGGGCACTTCTTTCATGCCTAGCAGCTTGCAGGCCCTAAGGCGGCGTTCCCCCGCTACCAATTCGTATCCGGTAACCGTTTTGCGCACCACCAGCGGCTGGATCAGACCAACCTGCTTGATGGAATCCGCAAGCTCCGTGAGCGCTTCGTCGTCAAAGGTTTTGCGGGGCTGGTTGGGGTTAGGGCGTATTTCCTCGATGGGCAGGCGCATCAGTTTTTTGCCATCCGCACCCGGCAACGCTACGGAAACCGCCTGTCCTTTTTGCCCGATGTCCTCGCTACGCTTGTCCTTCAAAAAATCGAAAACAGCCATACTGCTCCCTCCTGATGCATCTTTCGGCGCGACTCTTATATCTCCTGCCCCACTTACAAACAAAGTGCGCGTTCGCCTCTGTTCGCGTATATTCGCGTACTGTCGGGTAGAAAAAAGGCAGGGATTGCTCCGGTGTTGCGTTTTCAGTGCTATTTTAAAGCGATAAACGGCTTTAAAGTTATAACGGTTTTCTTGCGGCCTCTCCGGCCTTTCTGGGGTAAGCCCTGGGTGTGGGGGCTGTTTTCTTCGCTAAGATCAGCGCGCGCTCTCCGTAGGGCATGGAAAAGGGAACGACACTGAGTGAGAAGTTGAGTATTTTTGCCGCGTTCCTGGCCGCTTCTGCTTCTTCTGCCGCGCTTTTGCCCTTATAGCAGATGGAAACGCCGCCAATCTTCAAAAACGGGGCGGTCAGCTCCAGTAGAACGGGCAATGGCGCTACCGCGCGGGAAAGGGCAATATCGTAACCTTCGCGGTGGGGCGCGCCTTTGGCGGCGTCCTCGGCGCGGGCGTGTATGCATTGGGCATGGATATGGAGCGATTGCAGCGTCTCCTGTAAAAACTGCACGCGTTTGTTGAGGCTGTCAAGAAGCGTCATAGCTAGGTCCGGCCGGGCGATTAAGAGCGGAATGCCGGGAAAGCCCGCGCCGGTGCCCACGTCGATGCAGCGCGCGTGCTCAGGAAGGTAGGGGAGGGCAAGGAGCGAGTCTACAAAATGCTTGTCCGCCGCATCTTCCGGGCTTACGATTGCGGTCAGGTTCATTTTCTCATTGCCTTTGACGAGCAGTTCAAAATAGAGCGCAAGCTGTTCGTGCTGCACATCGGTAAGATCAGGCAGTTTTTCTTTTAGCAGCGTCAGCATGCATTAGCCCCCTGCGCCTTTTTCCAAACCAACAGCACCGCGATATCCGCGGGCGAAACCCCGGGAATTCGCGCCGCCTGGCCGATATTTTGCGGGCGCCTGTTCTGCAGCTTCTGCCGCGCCTCAATACGCAGCCCGGATATGGAAAGATAATCCGCATCCTGCGGCAATAAAGCGTCCTCAAGTGTCCGCATGCGCTCCACCTGCGCGTACTGCTTGTCGATATAGCCATCGTAGCGGGCGCTCAGTTCCACCTGTTCCAAGACGTCTGGCGCAAGCGGGGGCAGCGTATCATAGAGCGCCGAAAGCTCGGTATACCGTATGTCGTGGCGCTTTAACAGGTCAAAGAGCGGGATGCCGGTTTTGGCAGGCGGTTCACCTTTTTCCTGCAAATAGGCGTTGACTCGTTCATCCGGCGGGGCGACGCGCTTGAGCGCTTCCATGGCACGGGCAATGCCTTCCTTCTTTCTCATCAGCGCGTCATACCGCGCTTCGCTGATGAGCCCCGACCTTTTCGAAAGCTCGGTCAGCCTCAAATCGGCATTGTCTTGCCTTAAAAGCAGGCGGTATTCCGCGCGGGAGGTCATCATGCGATAGGGTTCATCTACACCCTTGGTCGTAAGATCATCGGCGAGTACGCCGATGTAAGCATCCGCCCTTGTCAAAACAAGCGGCTCCTCATTGCGCAGATACAACCCCGCATTGATGGCGGCATACAACCCCTGGGCGGCCGCTTCCTCGTAGCCAGAGGTGCCGTTGATCTGCCCGGCAAAATACAGGCCGGGGATATCCTTTGCGCCAAGGCACGCGTCAAGCGCGGTTGGGTCGATGCAGTCATATTCTATGGCGTAGCCGGGGCGCGTCATTTCGCACTTTTCCAGGCCCTCAATGGTGCGCAGCATCATAAGCTGCACGTCGGCGGGCAGGGAAGTGCTCATACCCTGCACATAGATTTCGTTGGTGGTACGCCCTTCCGGCTCAACAAAAATCTGGTGGCGTTCCTTATCCGCGAAGCGGACAACTTTATCCTCTATGGAGGGGCAGTAGCGCGCTCCCGTCCCCTTGATTTCACCTGCGTACATGGGCGAGCGATGGAGGTTTGCGCGGATCACGTCGTGTGTTGCCTGGTTCGTATAGGTCAAATAGCAGGGCGTCTGCACAAAATCCCGCTGCGCAGTCAAAAACGAGAACGCGGGCATGGGTACGTCGCCCTCCTGGATCTGCATCTTGCTATAATCGAGACTCCCGCCGTTGAGACGCGCGGGCGTGCCTGTCTTGAACCGGCGCAAGGCAAAGCCAAGCCCGGCGAGCGCCCCGGAAAGTCCGGTTGCACGCATGAGCCCTGCGGGGCCGCTTTCCTGTTGCCATTCGCCGATGAGTATGCGGCTTTTTAAATATACGCCGGAACAGACCACAACGGACCGGCAGTTTATTCTTGCGCCGCCGGCCGTCAGGATGGCGGCGATTGTTCCGTTTTCGGTTACGATCTCGCTGCACTCGCCCTGCATCAGGGTGAGGTTCTCGGCATCCTCAAGCGTACGCTTCATCCGTTCATGATAGCGGCGTTTGTCCATTTGCGCGCGCAGGGAATGCACCGCGGGCCCTTTGCCCAGGTTGAGCATGCGGATCTGTATGAGTGTATCATCTGCGGCCAGGCCCATTTCGCCGCCCAGCGCGTCAAGCTCCCGCACCAGATGCCCCTTGCTTGTTCCACCGATGGCGGGGTTGCAGGGCATCAGGCCGATGCTGTCCAAATTCAGCGTAAGCAGGAGCGTGGAGCGGCCCATCCGCGAAAGCGCAAGCGCAGCTTCGCAGCCCGCGTGCCCGCCGCCGATCACCACGGCGTCGTATGTGCCAGCTTCAAAATACATGTGCCCTCCACCTCCTTATCCATTCGTTTTTTGTGCAAGTAAGAAAAAATGCACAGCAATGAGTATAGCAGAAAGAGGGCGGTTTCACAAGGAATATCCCGTGGAGTGCCGACCGTTCCGTTGGAAATTTCCACGCAATCCCTGTAAAGCGCTGGACTATTTTGGGGTTTATGGGTTGGTTGACAAATGAATAACGTAAAACTATAATATTGCATAGATAGCGTCGGGAACGTTTGCGGGTTGCCCGCAACCGCTGTGGAGAGATTCACGGCACACCCATTAATTACCCGGCGCATTTGGTGTTACAGACCTGGCTGCTGTCATGCACAAAGGCGCAACCCTTGGCATGGCATGGTCTGAAGTGCCCGTAGAACGTTGCCCTGCGCCGCCCGTGCCGTATGGCCGGGCGGCGCAACTGTTTTGGGGGATTTACATTCCTACATGAATGTGCTATTTTTACGCAATCACCCGATGATGGAGGCCACAATGCGCGCAAGCGGAATTTTATTGCATATCACCTCGCTTCCTTCACCCTACGGCATTGGCACGCTGGGGCAGGAGGCGTACCGCTTTGCGGAGTTTCTACACAAAGCCGGGCAGCGCTATTGGCAGATGCTCCCCACCGGGCCCACCAGCTACGGGGATTCTCCGTATCAAGCCTTTTCCGCTTTCGCGGGCAATCCATATTTTATCGATCTGTCGCTGCTCATCGAAGATGAGCTGCTCACACAAGAAGAAGTGGAAGAGCCGTTCTGGGGGGAGTCGGACCGGGTAAATTACAGCGCCGTGTATGAATCGCGCCTGCCGCTTTTAAAGAAAGCATATACGCGAGGGTATACGCGGGATTACGGCCTCGTAACCGATTTTGAAGCGGAACAGGCGGCCTGGCTGCCGGATTACGCGCTGTTTATGGCGCTAAAGTCGGAGTTTGACATGCGCGCATGGACCGAATGGCCGGAGGACATCCGCCTGCGGGAAGAAGAAGCGCTTGCGCACTATCGCGAACGGCTTGCTGAAGAGATCCGCTTTTATTCTTACCTGCAATTCCTGTTCTTCCGGCAGTGGAATGCATTCAAGGCCCATTGCGCGGCGCTCAATCTCTTGCTCATTGGCGATCTCCCCATCTACGTTGCGCTCGATTCGGCGGACGTCTGGGCCAGCCCGGAACTGTTTTTGCTGGATGAAGCCCGCAGGCCCACCCATGTGGCCGGCGTTCCGCCGGATTATTTTTCATCAGATGGCCAACTTTGGGGCAACCCGCTCTACGATTGGGCATGCATGGAGAAGGATGGTTTTGCGTGGTGGATGCGGCGTATCGCTGCAAGCGCCAGGCTCTTTGACGTACTCCGTATCGATCATTTCCGGGGCTTCTCCAGCTATTGGAGCGTACCCTGCGGCGAAAAGACGGCGAAGAACGGCGTATGGCGCAAAGGCCCCGGCCAGGCGTTCATCGACGCGTTGAAACTCAACTTTCCTGAGCTGCCCGTTATCGCGGAGGATCTTGGCATATTGACGCAGGATGTTTATGAGTTGATGGAATATGCGGGCTATCCCGGCATGCG
>JAEZIE010000270.1 GCA_023416175.1 Bacillota bacterium | reverse complement strand
TGCGCTCTGCAAAATTCCACTAAAGTGTGGATGGGCAATACCGCTGCCGATATCCTCCGAGAACAGGAGGCTGATCAGCCAGGACTTCTTGGTGACCAAAGCGCGCGCGTTGGTATTGGGCGTATAGTCCATGGCTTTGGCCGCCTTCAACACGACCTCCCTGGTCTTGCTGCTTACGCCCACATAATTGTTAAACACTTTGGAAACCGTTGCAGCACTCAGACCAGTCTTTGCCGCAATGTCATATATTGTGACCACTGTTATGCCCCTATCGCGTGAATTATCTGGATCATTGTACCGCAAAAAAACCGGTTTCGCAATCACGCGCGATATGTAAAAGAAAGAAAATCCGCATATGCTGTCCTATTAAGCATATCCACACAGCTCATCCCCACAAACGCGCCGGTAAAACCACATGGGGTAGCGTATTCATCCGAAAGTTTCGCCGCGTCAAGCCGGTACGGAATTTCGTAATACAGCTTTCCGTCCGACGAATAGGAGAATGCGCCATAGCGGCCGTTCATCGAAACCTTTAGAAACACCTCGTCGCCGACGGGAATCTCCTTTTCGCCCAGCGGCATGGAAAACTGGAATTTGTCAAATACCAGGATGCCCAGCGTTTTGCAGCCGCGCTCTTCGTCATAGGCCACACGCAAATAGTACTGGTTTTCTTCGTTGTAACGGTAGATCAGCCCAGCCATCTGTTGAAAATGGTCAAACGGGAAGCGCAACGCGGCTGTAGCCTCAAAGCTGAAATCGCACTGTCGGCGCGCTAAAAGGTTTTGATCATGCCTAGACGCGATAGATTCCCCACCATATAGCCTTAGAGCGCCGTCCACAAGATCATATTTCGCCGGAACGCGCAGCGACATGAAATCGTGCGCAAACGCTTTGGAGGTAAAGTCATATTCTATAGGTTTTGCAATCTCTTTCTCGCCATAGCCCTCAAATGTCTTGGGGGGAACCAGCGTGCCGTTTTTCAGGTACGGCCAATCCCGTTTCCATACGACTTCGCTGATTGCAGTCTCGCGCCCCAGCGGGCAGGACATGGTCCTATCAATCGGCCTGCCGCACAAAAACGCCGTCCACCACCGCCCGTCCGGCCCTTCGCATATGCTGCCATGACCCGTCTTTTGCAGGTATGCGCCCGGCGCGTTCTGGGTGCTGACGAGGTAACTATTCGGGTGGAGTTCGTACGGCCCCCAGATGTTTTTGGAGCGGCAGACAGATTCGGCATGCTCATAGGAAGTGCCGCCTTCGGCGCAAAGGAGGTAATAGTAGTCGTTTCTCTTGTAAATGTGCGGCCCCTCCACCAGTCCTCGGGGAGTTCCGCGGAATATTTTGTGGGCAGCAGAAACCGGCTTTAATGTGTTCGGGTCAAGCTCGGTGAGCAATATCCCCGAGAACTTGCCGTCGCCTGGTTTTCTGTAATCCCATTCCATGTTTACAAAGTATTTTCGCCCATCCTCATCATGAAAGAGCGAGGGGTCAAATCCCGAGCTGTTGACGTAGACAGGATCGCTCCAAGGTCCGGTAATGGCGGGGGCGGTCGTGATATAGTTGTGCGCGTCCTTAAAGGGGTCCCTTGCCCATATCTTGACGTCGGTATAGACAAGGTAAAATAACCCGTCGCAGTAGGTCAGGCAGGGCGCCCATATTCCGCCGGACTGCGGGTTGCCGCGCATATCTAGAAGCCTTTTTTCGTTGAGCGGGTATGCGACGGTCTCCCAATTGGCGAGATCCTTTGAGGCAGAAATCGAAACACCGGGAAAGTATTCAAACGTTGAATTTGCAGCATAAAATGTTCCATCTACGCAAATCATGCTGGGGTCGGGGTGAAAGCCGGTCAATACTGGATTCTTAATCAATCAAATCACCTTGCCGTTCAAAAATTCTTTATTCCTTGAGTGCGCCCATTGCCATGCCGTTGATGATGTACTTGGAGAAGATCGCATATACGATGATGATCGGTACAATGGAGACCGCAAGACCAAGGTAAATGCTACCATATTCCGTACGGTAGGTATCGCCGCGCAGCGTAGATACCATCATGGGCAGTGTATACAGCTTTGTTTTGGAGATCATGATGAACGGCGTAAAGAGGCTGTTCCAGGAACCGACAAACGAGAAGATGCCCAACGTAAACGCGCCGGGGGCCGCAATGGGCATCATGATCCTGTTGAATGTGGCGAACTCTCCACAGCCGTCGAGACGGGCGGCGTAGATGAGATCCTTTACCACAACCGATTCAAGATACTGTTTTGAAAAAAATATGGAGGCTGGTGCTGCGATGGAGGGTAATATCAGCGGGATGTAGGAGTTTGTCAGCTTTAATGCGGACATATACTGGAAATATCCGATGATGGAGGCCTGCAGCGGGATGAGCACCAGTATCAGGATAAAGTTGTACATGGAGCGTTTGAGCTTAAAGTTGTAAACTTCCAGCCCATAGGCGGCCAGCATGCTAAAATACACCGTAAGCACTGTGGAACACGCCGCGATAAACAAGCTATTCCAGAATCCCTGCAACAGGTTCAGGCCCCGGTTCGCAAGATTGTCCCAGTTGATCACCAGGTTTTTGCCGGGCAATATGCTTAGCCCTTGCTGGATCTCCGGCGTGGAACGGGTGGCGTTAATGATCAGAATATACAGCGGAACAACGCAAATGAGCGTGATGATGACAAGCAATATATAGATGAACACGCGCATCAACTTCGTTTTCGAGGTATAATTCATTTTGACGTCCCCCTTCTACTCCTGCGCAGCAGTTTTCTTTCCGCAGCCGCGTCCTTATCCCGAAGCGCAAAGAATATTCCCAAAGCAACGATGCTCGTGATCACAAATATCATCACGCCGACAGAGGCAGCCGAACCGATCAATCCTTTCGGGCTGTTTAGCTTCATGTACATGAGCACGTTCATTGTCATGACCGATCCGTTTGGCGCGCCGCGCCCGCCGGAAATCATGTAGGGAATATCCCACATCTGCATGCCGCCGCCAAGTGACGTTCCCAGCGTGTAGATGAGCACGGGCTTTAATAGCGGCATCGTGATATGGCGGAACATCTGGGAGCTTGACGCGCCGTCCACCATCGCGGATTCATATAGCGAAGGCGAAATGGAGGTCATGCCAGCCATCAATATGATAATTGTTGAGCCAAACCACATCCACCATTGAATAAATATGACAATGCTGCGCGTGGCTGTTTCGTTGAGGAAAAAGTTGAACGCCTCAGGCATTATTCCTCCCCTCACCAATATCTGATTGACCGGCCCGTAGAAGTCGAAAAAGTTAAAGTAGAGCACCGCGATCGTCGCAGGCATCAGCAAATTTGGCAGATAGAATAAAGTCCGCCAGAACCCGACGCCTCGTATGCGCAACCTGAGGTTTGTGAACCATACAGCCAGCAGCATTGCGACACCCAGCTGCGGGATGAAGTTCAATAGCCAGATCATCCATGTATTGCCGAGGGCTTTTAAAAAAAACGCATCTTCAAACAGCGCTTTGAAATTTCCAAACCCAATAAATTGTCCCGAACTTTTGACCATAAGCATCTTATCGGTCATGCTCAAATAAAACGTGTTGAGCAACGGATACAATCCAAATATCAGAAAGCCCAATATGAACGGAATCAAAAAAATATAGCCGTAATGGTTCTTTTCTATTCCCAGTGCCCTTTTTGGGGGAACGGAAGGTGCGAGATTTGTTGCGGCCAAGCTGAATACCTCCTCTTTTTCCATATAGGACCCGGCTACGAATATCGCGCTTCATTGGGAAAGCCTGCGGCACAGCGCCGCTATGCCGCAGACTTCCGCAGGAGGACGAACCGTGTGTTACGTACCCTATACGTTATTCAACGATGAGATCCGGCAATACGTTCTTGACGGCATCCTTGAACGCTTGCATTGCCGCTTCCTTGGTCAGGTTACCGGCCGCATAGTTGGTAAGAACGTCAACCAGCGCGCGGTCCACCGCATCGTCAATGCCTTGCATCAGCTTCGCGCTTACAGCGGGCGCGGCTGCGGCAAAGCCGTTGTAGGAGTTCTGGCCGTTGAGGAACTTGCTGGTTTCGGAGCTGTCAAACTGCGGCATGATCTCCTCAACAACCTTCTGGCTGGATACGAAGTCGCCCGGAGCCTGGGCTAGCTCATCGCCAACCTCGGGATCG
>JAEZIE010000266.1 GCA_023416175.1 Bacillota bacterium | reverse complement strand
GCGCGCAGGAGGTTGTGTTAACCGGCATCCATCTGATGAGCTACGGCAAGGACCTGGCAGAGAAGCCAAGCCTTGGTGACGTCGTACGTATCGCGGGGAGGACGCCCGGCATTGGGCGCGTACGCCTGGGCTCGCTGGAACCGGCGCTGATTGACGACGCGTTTGTAGCGGCGCTTCTGGATGTGCCAAAAGAAAAACTCGCCTTGCAGTTCCATCTTTCACTGCAGAGCGGAAGCACCGACGTGCTTTCCCGCATGCGCCGCAGGTATCCGACGCAGGAATATGAAGCGGCGGCGGACAGGCTGCGCAGGGCCTTTCCCGGCTGCGCGCTGACCACGGATATCATAGCGGGTTTTCCTGGCGAAACGGACGAGGAACACAGAGAGTCGCTGGCGTTTGCGGAACATATGACGTTTGCCCGCGTCCACGTGTTCCCGTATTCAAGAAGGAGCGGTACCGTCGCGGCGGAGCTTCCCGGACAGTTGCCAAAAGCTGTCAAGGAGAGCCGCGCGCATGAGCTGATTGTCTTGGGCGATCGGATGGAACAAGAATATCTTTTGGCTCAGATCGGCACCGTCCAGCTTGTGTTGGGCGAGGAAACGGACGGCGAAATCTGCGAAGGCTACGCGGGCAATTATGTGCGTGTGCGCTATCACGGCGGCAAGGTAGGGGCGCTTGAACGGGTATCCGTTACAGGTATGGAAGACGGCGTGCTCATTGGCGCGCTGACGGAATAATCATCAACAGGGAGGCATTGCATATGGAGGAAAGCTGTATTTTCTGCAAGATTGCCGCGGGGCAGATCCCTTGCAAGAAGGCGTATGAGGACGATCAGGTGCTGGCGTTTTTTGATATCAACGCGCAGGCACCCGCGCATGTGCTCATCATCCCAAAGAAACACATTCCATCCGCGCTTTCGCTGCAGCCGGAGCATGACGCGCTGTTGGGCGGTATGTTCCGCGCAGCGCAAAAAATCGCGCAGGATTTGGGCGTTGCGCAGACGGGCTTCCGCCTGGTGTACAATACGGGGGCGGACGCCGGGCAGTCGGTGCCGCACATCCATATGCATCTCCTAGGCGGCAGGGAGCTTGCCTGGCCGCCGGGCTAATGCATTGTTAGGAAAACGGGCTGCAGTCCTTGTGCCGTACAAAGCAGAAATCCATTGGAAAGGTACCATGAAAAAGCATATTTCTAAAATTGCAGCAGGCTTTTCTGCGCAATTGCATTGATAATCACGGTACTCCATTTTATAACAGGCGTCACAAATGGCTATCTTTTTCATGGTTCGCAAAGTGAGTATGGCTACTTGCTCGGCGTATTTGCATTGTTGGGTGTATCGGTTCTCTTTTTGTGCTTGTATCGGATCATTGACTTACTTGAAAAGAAGTAGCATTTTTAGTATGTAACGCATAGGGGCGTAGGCCGTTATCTCATAGACAAAGCCCCTTTGCTGTCATCGTGAGCAAAGTGAAGGATCATCGAGTCCCTATATTAGGGTATATAACGGAGCCAGAATTTTTGTATTCGGCTCAGAATGACAGACGATGAGGTTTATCGTCACTTGGGGCCGTAGGCCCCTTTTTTATTTTTGCATTTTCCTGTTGACAAGCAGACTAACGATTGTTAGCATACTAACGAACGTTAGTTAATGAATGGTGGCAAATGGAGACAAAACAAAAAATTCTCTACGCGGCGCTGGATTTGTTCAGCCAAAATGGGTACGATGCCGTATCCGTGCGGGATATCGCCCGGGTGGTGGGCGTCAAGGAAAGCTCGCTCTACAACCATTTTCAGAACAAGCAGGACATCTACTCCTCCATTTTCGCCTTTTGTGCGGCAAAGGGAGGAGAAGTAGGCCGATCCCTTGATATAACCAACGAGGAAAAACGTTATGTGGTGGATGAGCATATCCGTAACCTCTACCGCAACATCAGGCCCGAACAGTTTGCGCATATGGCGGAAACGTTGTTTGATTATTATTTTACGGATGAGCTGAACGTCAAGCTTCGAAAAATGCTCACCATTGAACAATATCGGGACCAGGATGCTGCAAAGCGCTACCGTGAAAACGCATTTGACGCGGCGCTTACTTACCAGACCGACCTGTTTGCTGCGCTGATACAGGAAGGCCTATTTCGCAAGGCAGACCCGTACATGCTTGCGTTGGCGTTCTATTCGCCGATATTCCTGCTGTTTTACAAATTTGACGCAACGCCCGAAGGTCATGCGGAAGCGAAGACGCAGTTTTTGCGCCATATTGACCATTTTGTGCGGACATATGCTGTTCAGGGAACGGAAAGAGAGGAAAATCAATGAACGTCGCCATCGTCAACGGAAACGCCCGCCACGGCAGCACCTGGCACTGCAAGGAACTGTTCCTTGAGGAACTTCGCAAGTTCACTGACATCACGCCTTTTGAGTTCACGTTGCCCAGAGACATGCCTCATTTTTGTGTGGGGTGCTTCAATTGCTTTTTTAAAGGCGAGCAAAGCTGCCCGCATGCAAAATACATGCAGCCCATCGTCGAAGCGTTGACCTGGGCGGACATTATCGTACTGACGTCCCCAGCCTATGTGTTTGACGTATCGGGGCAAATGAAGGCGTTTTTAGACCACCTCGGCTATATGTGGATGGTACACCGGCCGCATCCGTCCATGTTCCGAAAAATCGGCGTCACCATTACCACCACGGCGGGGGCAGGGTTATCGCGCACGGCTGGAACAATGAAAAACAGCCTGCGCTTTTGGGGCACAAGGCGCGTGCTTTCCTTCAAATCCGCCGTGGCGGCGTCTTCGTGGGTTGAGGTGAAGGAGAAAAAGCGCGTTAAGATTCGGCGGCGTATGCGTGCATTGGCAGAAGACGCCATAAAAAGCATGCGGCGCGTTGAAAAATTACCCGTCCCTCTCATTCAGAAGGGCATGTTTTTTGCGATTCGAAGCATGATGAAAAAGGGCGATGGAAACCCCAGGGACATGGAATACTGGAAGCAGCAGGGCTGGATTACTGGGAAAATGCCTTTTCACAGCACGGAGATTACACAATAAGGAGGATGGGTATGCAGTATGTCGGCATTTTAATCGGCGTGGGCACGTTTTTAATCATTGGCGTATTGCATGTGGCGGTGGTAAAGACCGAATACCATTGGGGCGTTAAAGCCTGGCCGCTCTACCTTATAT
>JAEZIE010000245.1 GCA_023416175.1 Bacillota bacterium | reverse complement strand
GGGACTTCATCCCCCTGCTTACGCTCGGTCAGGCGTACGCGGGCAAGCTTGGCGCCGATGCCAAAGAGCCCCTTGCTTTCGTTCTGTAACGTCTCAATGACGACCTCATCGATGGAAAGGCCCAATTCCTGCAGGCCGTGGAAAACTGCTTCATCAATGGAGCGGCCGGTGAATTCTCCGCTTTTCATGAATTTCCCTCCTCCGATTTCGACGCTGCGAGTTCCTTTGCAAATTTCCGGTTCAAAAGCATGTTGGTAAACGTCGATACCACGTTACTGATTGTCCAGTAGATGGCGAACGCCGTATTGCTGGTGAGGCAGAAGAATACGGACATGGCGGGCATGATATAGAGCATGGCCTTGTTTGTGCTCTGCGCCTGCGACGCGGCGCTTTGCTGCCCGTTGTCCTGAACGGCGGGCTTGGGCTGGTTCTTTTGCATGATCCAGCTCGAAAGGAAGGTGGTGCCGCCTGCGAGGACTGGCCAAATGAACCAGCCGTTAAACACATCCTTGTACTGCGCGACAAGGGGTGCAACCAAGTTATTATAAGTATCGATCGAAGCCTGCGGAATATTCTTGGGATCCGCAATAATGAATCCAAGCTGCTGGAACGTCTTTAACGCCTCAGGATGCTCCTGGAAGAATATGAGGTTCTGCAGATTGGGAATGGCCAAAAACTCCTTGGCGCTCATGACGACTTCTTTGAGGCCGTTGTCCGGCTGCCAGATGTTATGCACCCACAGGAAGTTGAAGTTCTGGAACAGCGTCGAATTGCCGGTCTGATGGAGCTCAAGGAGCGCCTTAACCATCTGCTCATAACCCCAGAAGCGGAATGCAGCGATAAAGCAGAAGAATAGCGGCATCATCATCAGCATAGGCAGGCAGCCGCCCCACATGCTCACGCCTCTTTCCTTCATCAGCTTGGACTGCTGCTGCTGGAGCTTCTGCGGGTCGTTGGGATATTTGCGCTTTAGTCTGTCGATCTCCGGCTGTACGGCCTGCATCTTCATGCTGGATTTGCGGGACTGAATATCCCCAAATACCGTAAGACCACGGATGGCGATAGTACTGATAATGATGGTCCAGAAGATGCTCTCTACGGTGACGTTTTCATACAGCCACCGCATGGCCATTAAAATCCATGTAGTTAAAAAGAAATCTCCTTGCAAGTGTGTGTCCTCCTTCAAGCGAATCTTGTAGTGGTCATGGCTCCCCGGGCACGTCTTAAAGAAGACTTGCATGCCCGATTGCGGCATGCCCCATGTGGGGAAAATCTAGAGGTACCAAGAAAACGAAGACCTTGTCCATTTATGGGACGGGATCATACCCGCCCTTTGAAAACGGATTGCAGCGTAACAGCCGCCATATGGCAAGCAGGCTTCCGCGCAATGCGCCGTGTTTTTCGATGGCGCCATAAGCATACTCGGAGCAAGTCGGCAGGTATTTGCAGCGGTTTTGAGGCAAGGCCGGAGAAAGATATTTTTTATAGAGCTTTAGAAGGGACAGGAGCACCCGTTTCACAGGACGTCCGCCCCCTTTGATGCCTGTTCCGTTGGCATCTCCCGCGCCTTTACGGGCTTTATTAGCTCCGCCCTTTTGAGCATTTGCAGTACCGTCTGCCTTACGCTCAAAAACGGCTCGTCCAACATGCCGGGTCTGGCGATGAATATCAGGTTGTGCCCGGGACAGATTTCTTGAAGATAGGGGGAAAGCGCCTCGCGCAGCCTGCGCTTGACACGGTTGCGCTGCACGCTGTTACCGACCTTTTTGCTCACAGAAAAGCCCACCCGTACATTTGCTTCCGCCTGCAAAGCGCTGCTCCTGGGTTTTTTCGGCTTTCGGCGGTCACGCACATAGACAAGCGTAAACAATCGGCAGCCCACGGATTTTCCTACGCGGTACGTAAACTGAAAATCCCTGTTTTTTTTAAGCGAGTACAAGCGTTTCAATCTGCGCGCCCTTCCGGCAAGACCTTACGATCGCCCTTACTGAAAGGGCGGTACGGGTGACGCCAATGTGGTTCGGGTAAAACGACCTAAGCCGGGCGTGACCCGGCTTTTTTCCTAAACGCGGTGTGCGCCGCCCAAGTCCCACAAATAAGAACAGGCGGACCGGACGCCCGCCTCCAAATCTGTGGCCCCGCGCCCCCGGCGCTGCAGCAGGCGGACCTGCATGGTTACGCGCTCAGGCGCTTTCTGCCCTTCAAGCGCCTACGCTTCAATACGTTGCGGCCGTCAGTGGTCTTCATACGCTTACGGAAACCATGCACCTTGCTGCGCTGCCTCTTTTTGGGCTGGTAGGTCATGAACATTGCTTTGCACCTCTTTTCTATGGATGGTAAACCGGGCGAGCTTACCAGATGTAGTATACTACCCGGCAAATACTCACAAAATATGGAGCAAACGCCCCATTTTGGGGCAGTTTCGCCCATTGCCTGTATAAGTATAGTGGAAAAATGCCCAAGCTGTCAAGCATTTTACCCGGCCCAAAATGTGTATCATCGCTATGCTTTTTAACCAGGCACAACGGCGCACCGGCCGTAAGATACGAAAAACAAAAAACCGCAGAAAAAGTCAATCCTCTCCATCCTGACCACACAAACCGCAGCAACGCCCACTTTTTGGGCAAATGTCACGGCAATATCACATTGCGCCGTCTTGATTTTATAGGTAGCAGGGAATAAAATGTTATAAAAGGCCGCCGATTGTGGCCGGGGCTGCGGAATTTGCCCGCTGCCCAAGCAAAGGAGGTTGCTTGATGTCCGCCTACCGTATTACGACCGATTCCACGGTCGATCTGAGCCCCGCGCGCCTGCGTGAACTGGATGTCCAATATGTCGCCCTACATTTCCTTTTGGAAGGTCAGGATATTGCGGACGATATGACGGAACAGACCGCGAAAATGCTTTATAACTCCATGCGGGAGGGCAAGGTTTCCACCACTTCCCAGGCCACGGTCGAAAGTTTTATAGATCTATGGACGCCAATCCTTGAGAAAGGGGAGGACGTTCTCTATATCGGGTTTTCCAGCGCCCTTTCGGGCACCGTCAACAGTTCCGTCTTGGCAAGGCAGCAGCTTTTGGAAAAATACCCGGAGCGCAAAATCCTCATCATTGACTCGCTGTGCGCAAGCTCCGGCGAAGGAATGCTGCTGGAACATGCAGTCACGCTCAAGCAAAACGGAATGGGATTGGACGAGCTGTACCGGGAAATTGAAAATAAAAAAATGACGGTGCACCACTGGTTTACGGTGGATGACCTGGTCTATCTGCGCAGGGGCGGCCGCGTTTCCGGGGCTGCTGCGTTGTTCGCCTCTCTTTTGAGCATCAAGCCCGTAATGAACACCAACAGCGAAGGAAAGCTCATCCCGCGCGAAAAGATCAAGGGCAGGCGCGGCGCCATTAAACGTCTCTATGAACTGTTGGTGGAAAAAATAGACCAGAAAGCAACAACCTTTATCAACATCAGCCACGCGGACTGCTATGAGGACGCGCTGCAATTAAAGCAGCTTATTCAGGAAGGCTACCCAGACCTTCCCGTCAACATCTATTCCGTCGGTGCGGTCATCGGCTCCCATAGCGGGCCGGGTACGCTTGCGCTGTTCTTTATGGGCGCGCCGCGCACGGTCTAATCATCAACAAACAAATCGCGTAGTAGGGCCGGTTGCCGCATGCCGGGAACCGGCTTTTGCATGCAATATGCAAATTCAACTTTAAGGAGAACACATGTATAGAATTACGACCGATTCCGTAGTGGATCTGACCCCCGAACGCATGCAGGAACTCGGCGTTTCCTTTGCGCCGCTGCGCGTACACATCGGGGAAACGGAATTGCTGGACGATATGCGTCCCGAAACGATGCAAGCCCTGATCGAAGCAATGCGTGAAGGAAAAACGCCCACCACCTCCCAGGTGACGGAAGAAGGCTTTCTCAACATGTGGACGCCCATACTCGAAGCGGGTGAGGACGTACTTTTCATCGGCATTTCGAGCGGACTTTCCGGAACCGTAAACAGCGCGCATATCGCAAGGCAGGAATTAATTTCGCGTTTCCCGGCGCGAAAGATCCTGATCTTAGACTCGCTCGCGGCCAGCAGCGGAGAGAGCGTGCTGCTTGAGGAGGCCGTGGAGATGAAGAACAACGGCACAGCGCTGGAGGTATGCTATAACAAGCTCGAACAGCTAAAAAACAGTCTGCAGGTGTGGTTTACCCTTGCGGACCTCACCTATGCGCGGCGTGGCGGGCGCGTTTCCGGCGCTGCGGCCGCCGTTGCAAGCCTGCTGCACATCAAGCCCGTCATGTTTATCGATGGCGAGGGCAAAGCGGCGGCAAGGGAAAAAATCAAGGGGCGGCGCGGAGCCATCAAACGGCTGTATGAAATCCTGTGCGAAAAGATCGACCTTGCGCACAAGTACGTACACATCACGCAGATGGAGTGCCTGGAGGAAGCAAAGGGCCTTGCAACAAGTATACAGGAACGTTTCCCTGAGCTGCTTGTCCGCATTTATACGATGGGTGCCGTCATCGGCACGCACGGCGGGCCGGGCACGCTTTCGCTTTCCTTTGTGGGCAAGGGCGTAAGATAGAATTGGCATATTGAACAAATACCTGTTGTATTTTTTCGAGGGCTTTGAGGGCAGATCCCTCAAATATTATTTCAATGCCACACCGGGAGAATGATATGAGGCTGTTGCATTGCGCCGATCTGCATATCGGCAGACGGCTGTTCGGCTTTTCCCTGTTGGAGGACCAAAGGCACGCGCTTTCCGTCATTGCGTCGCTTGCAAAAGAGCACAGGGTTGACGCCGTGCTCATCGCGGGGGATGTGTTCGATAAGCCCGTACCCTCTGAAGCCGCGGTGGCGGTACTGGATGATTTTTTGACCGCGCTCCAACAGCAGGGAACCGCGGTCTTTTTGATTGCGGGCAACCACGATTCCGCAGACAGGCTGCAGTTTATGAGCCGCATCCTGCACAAAACGGGCGTATACATCGCAGGCGTTTTCACAGGCGCTGTACCCTGCGTGCGCATGCATGACGAATTTGGCCCGATGGACATCCATCTGCTGCCCTATCTTCGGCCGATGGAAGTAAGGCCCTTCTTCCCGGATATGGAACTCAATACGCATGAGGACGCCGTGCGCGCGGCGCTTTCAACGGCCACACTCGAAGATGGCGTACGCCACGTTCTTCTTGCCCACCAGTTTGTTTCCGTCGCGGGAGAAGCGCTGCTGCGTTCAGATTCGGAAGCTGCCTCAGTCGGCGGGCTTGATTGCGTGGACGCTTCGGTATTCAAAGGCTTTTCCTATGTGGCGCTTGGACACCTGCACGGGGCGCAGCGCGTGGGCAGCGAAACGGTGCGCTACGCGGGATCTCCGCTCAAATATTCATTTTCCGAACTGACGCAGCAAAAATCCGTGGCGCTCATCGAGCTTACGGATAGCGATATAAAGACCACCCTGCTTCCCATTCCCCCGCTGCACCCCTTGCGGGAAGTGACCGCCTCCATGGCGGAGCTGATGGGGCAAAGCGGCTCGGAGGATTATCTCCATGTGCTGCTGACCGAGGAAGAAGAAGTCCCCAACGCCATGCAGCGGCTCAGGGAATTCTACCCCAACCTGATGTACCTGAACTACGCCAACCGGATTGAATATGCCGCACCCGATTTATTGCCCGTAGCCATTGCGGCGAAAGACCCGATCGAGCAGTTTATGGAATTTTACTTGCTGCAAAACGGCGAAGAAATCACAATGAGCGAGTTGACTCTGTTCCGGCAGCTTTTACAGGAAGCGGAAGGAGGCGGGGAAGCGTGAAGCCTCTTTATTTAACCATGTGCGCGTTTGCCCCCTACGCCGGTACGGAGCATGTGGATTTTCGTACGCTTTCTTCCAACCTGTTCCTCGTATGCGGGGATACGGGCGCGGGCAAGACGACGATATTTGACGGCATCTCTTATGCGCTCTACGGGGAAGCCTCCGGTGAAACCCGCGCGGTGGACTCTTTACGCAGCCAGTACGCGCCGCCGGAACTGGATACCTACGTGGAGTTCGTGTTCTCCCTGCGCGGCAAGACCTATACCGTAAGGAGAAGCCCCGGCTACCGCAGGGTATCTGCGCGCACCGGAAAAGAGGTTGCCGCCAACCCCAAGGCGGCGCTGACCTTGCCCGATGGCAAGGTAGTAGCCAACCCCACCGCCGTCAATACGGCGCTTAACGAATTGATCGGATTAAGCCGTGGCCAGTTTTCCCAGATCGCCATGATTGCGCAAGGAGAATTCCGCAAGCTGCTGCTCGCAAAAAGCGGCGAGCGGGAAGCGATATTTCGGGATGTGTTCGGCACCGCGCGCTTTAAGGCCGTGCAAACGGCGCTCAAGGACCGCGCCCAGAAGGAATATGGTGCCTACGCGGAACTAAAACGCAGCATGGAGCAATCTATGCGCACCGTCCGAGTGGATGCAGAGGACGCCCGTTATATCCAGTTGGAGGCCATTCAGGCGGAGGACGCAGGCCGATTCCTCTCCATCCTGCTGGACCTGCTGCGCGCCGACGAACAGAAGGAAGCGGAACGAAAAAAAGCGCTTTCAGAAGCCGAAGCGCTGCTTTCCCAAAAACAGATCGCTCTGGCTGGCGCCACAGAGGATGCGCGGCTATTGGATCAGCTGGCCCGCGCCAAAGCCGAATGGGAAGCGCAGGAGCAAATTTTACCGCAGATGCAGGCGGACAAGCAGAAGCTTTTGCTGGGCGAGCGTGCCAATGTGGAAATCCGCCCCCTTGAGCTTCTTTACGGCCAGAGCAAAAGAGCGCGTGACACGCTTGCCCAGGAGATCACCAAACTGCAGGCGCAAATCGAGGCGCTGAAAAACCCGCTCTCGGAAAGCGCCGAGCATCAGGAACAGGAAAAGGCGCGCGAGCCGGAGCGCGAGGCAATCAAGCAACGCATCCATGCCATAGAGGAACAGTTAACGGAATATGACCGGCTATATGCGCTGCAGGAGGCGGCGGCTTCCGCCCGCTTACGCGTGGATGAAACACAGAAAAAGCTTACGCTGACAAAAACTGAATTTAAGTCGCTCACTGAGCGGGCAGCCACGCTGCAGGAAGAACTGCGAGCGCTTGACGCCATACCGTATGACGCCATGCGGCTTCGGCTCAGCGCCGCAACCGCGCGAGATAGCGCCGTTTCATCGGCAGTTACCCTGCTGCATGAAACAGAGGCGCAGGAAGAAGTACTCTTTGCGCTTCAGAACGAGTATTCGGAAGCGGAAAAACTGCTGCGGCAAACCGAGCAGGAGGCGCGGATGGCGGAAACGGCATTTTTGCGCGCCCAGGCGGGCTTGCTGGCACAAGGTCTCAAGGAGAACGATCCCTGCCCGGTATGCGGCTCCCTCTCCCACCCTTCCCCCGCAGCCTTGCCGCCGGATGCACCGGATGAGGCAACGGTGAAGCGTAAGAAGTGGGCATATGAACAGGCGCACGGACAGGCTGTGGACGCAAGCAAGCACGCGGCGGCCGCCGCAGCCAAGCTGGAAACGCAGCGGAGGAATTTGGCGCAGGCAGTGGCGGGGCTGTTTGAAGCTGCTCCGAAGGAAGCATTTGCCGTTGCGCTCAAAGCGCAGCAGGACGCGGCGCAGGCGGAAATCCATTCTCTTACCCTGGCTGTAGCGGAAGCGAACGCGAAGCTTGCGGAGCGAGACTCGCTGCAAAAAAGCCATGCGCAGGCGTTGGAAGCGCAGCGGCAGCTCTTGGAGCAGGATGCCGAACTGGAAACCGCGCTCAAGGAAGCACAAACGCGCGCCGTGCAGCAGGCCGCTGAACGGGATGCGCTTGCAAGCAGGCTTCCTTATCAAAGCAAAGCCGAAGCAAGGCAAGTGCTCATCTCCCTTCGGGAGTCGCTCAGGGAGTTACAAGCCGCGTTGGAGCAAAGCACGCAGCGGCATACGTCCCTGGAGCGCCAGTTTAACGATGCGCAGGCACAGCTTTCCTCCCTGCAAATGCGGTTGCCGGAAGCAGCGCAAGCGGAAATGGAAGCGAAGCATGCCTACGAGGAGGCCAGATTATCTGCCGGGTTCGCGGATGACGCGGCGTATCTTGCGGCGCTGCGGACGCAGGAGGAATGGAAGGCGGAACGCGCCCGCCTCACCCGCTACGGGGAAGCCCGGGAGGCCGCGAAAAGCGCACTGTATCAGGCGCAGCAGGCGGCGGAAGGCAAGGCGGCAGCCGATCTATCCCTGCTGCAAGCGGCAGCGGAACAGGCGCAGGGAGAAAAGAGCGCCGCGGCAGAAGCATACAACAGGACGGCGGAGCGTATCCGCCACAACAAAAACTTGTATGAGTCTCTGGACCGGCGGAAGGATCAGCTTACGCTTGCCTGGTCCTCTTACAGTAAAGCCAAACGTTTATCGGATACCGCAAACGGGGAGCTCCCCGGAAAGCCGCGGTTGACGTTTGAGCGCTATATCCAGGCGCGGTACCTGGACGAGGTGCTCTTAAGCGCCAATGCGCGTCTGTTTAGCATGACGGGCGGGCAGTATGAGCTAATCCGCAGGCAAACCCCGAATGATCTTCGGTTGCAGACGGGGCTCGACCTCGATGTGCTGGACCATTACACCGGCAAGCCGCGCGCCGCGTATACGCTTTCGGGCGGGGAATCCTTCCTTGCAGCGCTTGCGCTGGCGCTCGGTTTGGCCGATACCGTGCAGCGCTACGCGGGCGGCATTACGCTCGACGCCATGTTTGTGGACGAAGGCTTTGGATCACTGGACGGCGAGGCACTCGAACGGGCGATACGCATACTCTCCTCCCTCGCGGGAGGGCAGCGCATGGTGGGTGTCATTTCCCATGTGGAGGAGCTTAAGGCGCAGATCGAAAGCCGCATTGTAGTAAAAAAGACGGTGGCGGGCAGCCATATAGAAATCATGTAAATAGCCGGCGGAACCATTCCGCCGGCCATAGCTATATTAGGAGTATTCGGGGTATCGTCCATTCCAGTGGAAGAGCTTACATCGTAAGCTCCCACGAATTCAAGAACTCCCTGCCATTTAAATAGAAGAGCGGAGAATCTTCCGGCTCATGCAGAACGATGCGATGGGATACGAGCGCCTGCCTTTTTAAGCCCGCTTCCTTATTCGCCTCCCGGTCGCCGTATTTATCGTCCCCCAGCACGGGATGGCCGATATGCGCCATATGCGCACGGATCTGGTGCGTGCGGCCGGTATAGAGCCGGATTTCAACAAGCGTTCTGTCCGCTTCCTGTTCCAGCACCCGGTAACCTGTCTTAATGGGTACTGCGCCCTGACGCGGCGCGTCGTACACCAGAAGCCGCGCGTTTTTTGCGTCCTTTAGCGCCCATGCGGTAAGCATGGCGCTTTTTTCTTTTAGCCGCCCGTACAGCAGCGCATGATAGTATTTTTCGATACGATCTTCCGAAAACGCAGCAAGCAGCGCAGATTGCGCCGCTTCATCCCGCGCAAAAAGCAACAGCCCTTCCGTGTTGGCGTCCAGACGGTGGACGGGGTACAGGGTGCCGTAAAGCGGGGTTAGATGCGCCTGCAAGGAAGCGTCCCCGCCATCCTCCGCCGTTACCTCTACGCCCGCACGCTTGGCTACAACGAGTATGCGCGCATCTGCATAGACGAGGCTGCAATAGTCCCGTACGGGCAGCGCCGCGAGTTGTTCCTGAAACGGCTCAAACGCCGATCCCTGTGGGGGGGCAAAAAACCGCATGCACTCTTTTTTAGTGGGATGCTCAAAACTCAGTTCATACGCCCATAGCGTAATCTGCCCGCGCATGGGGTTGGGATGGTAACGCTGATCGAACCGTATGGGATAACCCGCCGCCGCAAGCTGGGCGCGGATCTGGTGCTTGCGCCCCGTAAGAAGCTCGATATCAAGAAGAGAAAACCCGCCCTTTTCCGCGAGTTTCAGAAAGTTCAACCGCGCTTCCTTTGCGCCGGGCACGGGGGCAGGAAGCACCTCCACCCGTTTGACGCCCTCGGTTTCCTTTAAGTATGATACGAGCGTGCCGCTTTGCGGCGCGTTTCCTTCCACCACGGCGGCATAGCGTTTTTTTGTGCCGCGGCCCTTGAACTGCTCGGTAAGCCTGGCCGCCGCTTTGCTGGTGCGGGCGAATACCATGGCGCCGCCCACCGGCCGGTCCAGCCGATGGCAAAGGCCCAGAAACACATCCCCGGGTTTCGCGTATTTTTCTTTGATGTAGCGTTTCAGTATAGAAAGCAGATCGTCGTCCCCCGAGCTGTCCGCCTGGACGGGCAGATTGGGAGGTTTTACGACGACCAAGAGATGGTTGTCCTCATATAGAATTTCGGGTGTCATATGGTTGGAAAGCATGAACGCCTCCAATGCGGCGAAGGATTTTCGATGCGGGACAAGGAGCCGGAGCGAAGCATAGCAGCGCTACGTTGAGCGGAAATCGACACCGCCCCGCGCGAACAGCGTCGCCGCATTACTTCCACCATGCCCTGCCTGTGGCCCCGCAGGGGAACAGCAGATTGTCCCGCCGCATGGGCAGGCACAATTCCGCCGCCTCCACAGCCGCGTTTTTGTCTTTCAGCGCGACGTCCAGCACGTTTTTGATGACCGTCGGAGCAAGGCCGGTTGTATAGGAGTTAATCAAAAAGAACAACGGCTTGTCCGACAGCAGCGCCGCGGCGGCCTCCACCAGCGGGTAGATGTCCTGCTGAATCTTCCACATCTCGCCGTCCGGTCCCCTGCCGTAGCTCGGCGGGTCCATAATGATACCGTCGTACCGGTTGCCTCGCCGCTGCTCCCGCAGCACAAACTTCATGGCGTCGTCGGCTAAGAAGCGCACGGGTGCTTCGCTTAGCCCAGAGGCCGCAAGGTTGTCCTTGGCCCACGTAAGCATGCCCTTTGCGGCGTCCACATGCACCACCTGCGCCTGTTCTTTTGCGCACGCGCATGTTGCACCCCCGGTATAGGCAAACAGGTTTAATACTTTCGCGTTGGGACGCGGCTTTAACAGACTCCGCATCCAGTCCCAATTGACAGCCTGCTCCGGAAACAACCCCGTATGCTTGAAGCCCGTAGGGCGCACCAGAAATGTTAAATCGCGATAGCGGATGTTCCAGCTTTCCGGAAGCTGCCGTTCATATTCCCAATGTCCGCCGCCTGTGCTTGAGCGGATATAGTGCGCGTGCGGGGTGTTGATGTCCCCCATGGGCCAAACCGCCTGCGGATCAGGCCGGAGCAGCACCACATCCCCCCAGCGTTCCAGTTTTTCTCCATCGCCTGCGTCAAGCAGGGCGTAATCCTTCCAACCGTCTGCAATGTACATGCTACTCCTC
>JAEZIE010000118.1 GCA_023416175.1 Bacillota bacterium | reverse complement strand
TTCCAGGAGGTAAGGATTATGCGCGTTAAGATCACGTTGGCCTGCACCGAGTGCAAGCAGAGGAACTACAACACTTTCAAGAACAAGAAAAATGATCCGGACAGGCTGGAGTTCAGCAAGTATTGCCGCTTCTGCCGCAAGCATACCGCGCACAGGGAATCCAAGTAATCGCTTCATAAGCCTATACATTGGATGAAAATAACAGCAATGGGGGATACTATCCATGGCGAACAACGAAATAAAGCCTGCCGATAAAAAAGCCGAAAAGCATCCGGCAAAGGCGAAGAAGCCTTCCCGCTTCCAACCGTTGCGTTACCTCAAAGAGGTTGCGGGCGAAGTAAAGAAGCTCAGTTGGCCTACATTTAAAGATCTTCTTTCCCGCACAGGCGCTGTGGTCACGTTCGTCGCAGCCATGGCTGTGCTCATTGGCGTGTTGGATCTGTTGTTCTCGCAGGGCATCAAGCTCATCGCACTCATCGGTGGGTAAGCTGAAAGCGACGGAGCGCCGCTTTTTGGCGCATGTTTTTGGAAAGGAGGCCGGAGTATTATGAGTGAGGAAGCCAAGTGGTATGTTGTGCATACCTATTCCGGCTACGAAAACAAGGTAAAAGAGGACCTTGAGAAATCCGTTGAGAACATGGGCCTGCAGGAACAGATCCTGGAGGTCAAGTATCCCACGGAGGACACCATAGAGGTCGGCAAGAACGGCAAAAAGAAGACGATGCAGCGCAAAGTCTACCCGGGCTACGTCATGGTCAAAATGATCATGAACGATAAGACGTGGTATGTCGTGCGCAACACCCGCGGCGTGACGGGCTTCGTAGGGCCGGGCAGCAAGCCCATCCCCCTTACAGATGAAGAGGTCACGGCAATGGGTGTGGAGCGTATCCCCATCGTGCTCAATATCGAGGTGGGCGAAAACGTGCGTGTCGTTTCGGGTCCTTTGGAAAAGTTCATCGGCCGTGTCGAAGCGCTGGACGCCGAGCGCCAGAAGATCAAGCTCGTCGTATCCATGTTTGGCCGCGAAACGCCTGTGGAGCTGGACTTTATTCAGGTCCAGAAGCTCTAAGGCAATACAACGCTCAAAAAATCCGTTGGATTTTTTGATATAAGTGGGAGGGGGCGGCACCCCGTTTACCACGCACTACAAATTTTTAGTAGGAGGAAACTGCAATGGCAAAGAAGATCACAGGCTATGTGAAGCTTCAAATCCCCGCTGGCAAAGCAACGCCGGCGCCGCCGGTAGGCCCCGCTCTGGGTCAGCACGGCGTCAACATCATGGGCTTCTGCAAGGAGTTCAATGAGCGCACCGCAAAACAGGTGGGTCTTATCATCCCCATCGTCATCACCGTATATGCGGACCGTTCCTTCACCTTCATCACCAAGACCCCTCCGGCTGCGGTTCTCATTAAGAAGGCCGTAGGCATCGAGAGTGGTTCCGGCGTTCCCAACAAGACCAAGGTTGCCACCATCACCAAGGCACAGGTCAGGGAAATCGCGGAACTGAAAATGCCGGACCTCAACGCGGCAAGCGTAGAGGCCGCCATGAACATGGTCGCTGGCACGGCGCGCAGTATGGGCGTCGTGGTGGGCGACTAAGAGGGGAGGAGAAGTTATGAAGCACGGCAAGAAATACCAGGATAGCAAGAAGCTGATCGACTCCACCCGCCAGTACGACACGCGCGAGGGTTTGGATCTTTTGCTGCAGACCGCGAAGGCCAAGTTTGACGAATCCGTCGAAGTACATGTCCGTTTGGGCGTTGACTCCCGCCATGCGGACCAGCAGGTGCGCGGTGCGGTTGTTCTGCCGCACGGCACGGGTAAAACTGTTCGCGTGCTCGTGTTCGCCAAGGCCGACAAGGCGCGTGAAGCGCTCGAAGCTGGCGCGGATTTCGTGGGCGATGAGGATCTCGTCAAGAAGATCCAGACGGAAAACTGGTTCGGTTTTGACGTTTGCGTCGCCACGCCGGATATGATGGGTCTCGTCGGCCGCATCGGCCGCGTGCTCGGTCCCAAGGGCCTAATGCCTAACCCCAAGAGCGGCACCGTCACCATGGATGTCGGCAGGGCGGTTAAGGACATCAAGGCTGGTAAGGTAGAGTACCGTTTGGATAAGACCAACATCGTACACTGCCCCGTCGGCAAGGTCTCCTTTGGTCCGGAAAAGCTGGAGGAGAACGTCAATACGCTGATGGAAGCCATCATCAAGGCCAAGCCGTCCGCCGCGAAGGGCACCTACCTTAAGAGCGTTGTGCTGTCCTCCACGATGGGCCCTGGCATCAAGTTCAACCCGCTGCGCTTTAGCTAAACCTGAAGCGTTGACAAAAACGCCGGGGCGTGATATACTCCGTTTCGGTCACATACGTTTTTTCGCCATAGACAGCAGGCGCGGTACTTCCGCTTAATCTCCTGCCGAGGTGAGCACCAAAAGCATTTTTTTGATGCGCTCTCTATGTCTATTGGCAAAGGGAGCGCATTTTTTATGGTTGTCGGCCGGTTACCGCCGGTAAAGCAATACAGTATGGAAAAGAAGGAGGTGAAACCATGGCAAACGTTCAAATCATCGAATTGAAGGCTGCCAAGGTCGCCGAAGTACAGGAAAAGATCCAAAGGGCCAAATCCGTGATCGTCTTTGATTATCGCGGCCTGACCGTGGAAGAGGTTACAGGGCTTCGAAATGAAATGCGCAAAGCAGGCGTGGATTATTTGGTGCTCAAGAACGGTATCGTGGAACGCGCCGCAAATCTTGCGGGCATCGACGCTTCCATCAACGGGATGTTGAAAGGGCCCAGCGCGTTCGCAATCGCGTATGAGGATGCAGTGGCCCCGGCCAAGATCCTCAAGGATTTCGTCAAGAAGGCAAAGAAGTGCGCTATCAAAGGCGGCGTAGTGGAAGGCAAAGTGGAAAGTGCGGACGCCATCAACGCCATCGCAGATCTGCCCTCCCGCGAAGTGCTTATCGCCCGCTTGCTGGGCAGCATGATGTCCCCCATTTCCGGTCTCGCCATCGCGCTCGACCAGATCGCAAAGAAACTGGGCGGCGGCGCAGAAGCCCCCGCTGCGGAATAACAGCCGCGTAACTCAAAAACTTTAGTACAAAAAAAGGAGAAGTACCATGAATAAGGAGCAATTGATTGCCGATATCAAGGCGATGTCCGTATTGGAGCTGTCCGAGCTCGTAAAGGCGCTTGAAGAGGAGTTTGGCGTATCTGCCGCCGCTACCGCCGTTGCCGTTGCCGGCCCTGCCGCCGCTGCTGAAGTTGTGGAAGAGAAGACCGAGTTTGACGCTATCCTCAAGGATATCGGCCCCGAAAAGATCAAGGTCATCAAGGTTGTGCGCGAGCTGACCGGCCTTGGCCTCAAGGAAGCAAAGGATCTCGTTGACAACGCGCCCAAGCCCCTCAAGGAAGGCGCTTCCAAGGAAGAGTGCGAGAAGATCGCCGCCGCGTTCAAGGAAGTTGGCGCGACCGTCGAAATCAAATAACTTTTTCAACACCAAAAACCCGGACGGCTCTTGCCGCCCGGGTTTTGTTATTTACGAATAAGAAAAAAGCCTGCGTTGTTCGCAGGCTTTCTCTTTGCTATAGGTTGAACTTAACCTGCCGGCGCATTTCTGTCCGTCGTGCCGCCAGAGGTGCCGCCCGCTGTTCCGCCCTGCGCGCTGCCCGTTCCGCCGGGGGAGGTGCCGGGAGAGGTGCCGGGGGAAGTGCCGGGGGAGGTTCCAGCAGCCTCCGGCAAAAACGTACCGTTAGGCAGGATGTAAGCCGTTCCGATTTTGCCGTCTTTCGCGGTGTACTCAACAACATAGGCTTGCTGCGTGCCCTGCAGGCCGTGCGTGATGCGCGTGATGGTCGCGCCGGGATACTTCTCCTGCAGCGCAGACTTGATATCCGGCAAGTCACTTTCGTTTACAACAGTACCTTCTGCAAAATTGGGGATGGTGGCACTTGCCATTGCGCCCCCATTGCCCGCATTTCCGCCGGTTCCGTCTGTCGTTCCGGTTCCGTTACCACCTGTGATAGCCGGTGATGTGGCGGGAGACATACCCGGGGTCATGCTGGGCAGGGGGCTTGCCGTATTCGAGGGTGTGCGCCTCGGCGTACAGCCGGCCGCAACGATGAGGAGCAGCACTAGCCCTATGCAAAATACGCGTTTCATGGTTTTCCTCCTTTGATTACTGGCGCGCATTTAGCGCGCTGCGGGTTATCCCGCTGTTATTCGGGAATAGTATGCCCATAGGAAATGAAATGTAAACTTTTTTGGGCTGGCCGGAACCGAAGAGGCTCGATCTGCGTATAAGGGATGTGCAACAAATTGCAATGCGGTTTGCTCAGCGGCAAGAAAAACAGTACAGGAGGAAAGAGCCAATGCAATATAAAAAACGGTATTTGGCGTTTACGCTTGCGGCCATAATGGCGTTTGCGTTCGGATGCGCGGCGCCGCAGCAGCCAGTCCAACAGCCTGTGCCGACAGACTCGGCGCCCGTGAGGGCAGAACCGCTGAATATGCCTGCGCTCGATCCGGCAAAGCCGTTGTTAGCGCCTGATTATAATAATCCGGAGGCGAAAAAAGCAGGAGACGGCGTCAATGCGTTTACGTTTGCGCTGATGCAGAAGCTTCACAAAAAAGGGGAGAACATGGTCATTTCCCCGTTTTCCGTGTGGATGACGCTTGCAGCGCTTGCAAACGCCACGGATTCTGAGGCCATGCCTGAGCTGCTCCGATCATTGGGCGTAGGGGACCTTACTGTGGAAGAACTCAATGCTTCCGTTTCGCGTATGCTGTATGAGCTCACCAACAATGAAGGCGGCGACATGTACAATCCGCTCTCTATTGCGAACGCGGTTTTCGTGGACGGATCGGTTACGCTGAAAAAAGAGTTTGCGCAGCAGTTTTTAGATTATTACCGCGGCGCGGCCATGAATGTGGATATGCGGAGTCCTGCGGCGATCAAAGCCATTAACGATTGGGCGAGCGAGCATACGAACGGCCTCATCACGGATATTGTCAAAGAAATTCCGGAGGATACCATCGTCGCGTTGGCGAACGCCATCTATTTCAGCGACCGCTGGGCCGTGGAGTTTAACGAAGCCCAGACCGAGGATATGACATTCCACGGCGTAGAGAAGGACGCAACGGCGCCCTTCATGCTGCGAGAGGGCGACGAGCTTCCCTACTATGAGGATGACGCGCTCCAGGCCATTAACCTATCGTTTAAAACTGGCAACGGCATGTATATCCTGCTGCCTAAGGACGGCGACGCAGACGCGCTTGTGTCCGAGCTTGACGCCGAACGATTTTCGCAAATCGCGAAGGAGACTCAATCCGCAACCGGCAAGCTGCTGCTGCCCAGATTTTCCTTAACCACCGGCTTCTCGCTGGGCGATGCGTTGAAAGATTTGGGCGTTCCGCTGTTGGACCCAAACAATCCTGCGCTGACCGGGCTTGTGGAAGAAACGGACGCCTACATCAACGCTGCATTGCACCAGGCCACCATAAAGGTGGATGAAAAGGGTACCACCGCCGCAGCTGTTACGGTGGAAATGATGGCGGGCACTGCCATGCCGCTGCCCACCGAGCCGTTTTCCATGGTGTGCGATAAACCCTTTGTGTTCATCCTGTACCGGTGGACATCCCAAGGCGGGAACCAGGCGCTCTTTACGGGCGTGGTGAACCAGTTATAGCCATGTTCACACATCGTTCATAGC
>JAEZIE010000110.1 GCA_023416175.1 Bacillota bacterium | reverse complement strand
AGCGCTGCGGCTTTGCTTCCACCCGTGGTAGAGATAATCTCGGTCACGCGGACGCCGTAATTGTCGTCTATTACGACGACCTCGCCCCGTGCAAAGAGCTTGCCGTTGACCATGATATCCACCATTTCGCCCGCCATCCGGTTGAGGACCACGACGGAACCCATGCTGAGGTTTAGGATATCCTTAATGCTCTTCTTGCACTGGCCAAGCTCAACAGTTACCTGCAGCGGCACATCCAGAATGAGACCCAGACTGTCCCCAAATTCGCCCCGCTCGTAAGCGCTGCGGACGGCATCCTGATAGGAATCGTCAAAAGATTGATATTGCATCGCTTTCACACTCACACGGTTGGGTTCGGGCGTACGCTGTGCCTGCTGGTGTTGTGCGTAAGGGGTATGCAAATACTGCGGCGGAGGCGGCGCGTACTGACCCTGGTTAGGAGGGTACTGAGGTTGTATGGTAGATTCGGGAGATACAGGGGAAGGCGCAACAGGCTGCTGAACGGGAGTTGCCGGAGCTGATTGAACCGGGGATGCTGGAACAGCAGGAACCTTCTGTACAGGGGGCTGCGCCTGCTGCTGCGGAGCGTTTGTTTTTGCTGCGGCTACCTTATCCGTTTCTTCGTCCATTTCTTTGAGAAGAACGCTGGCCAGTTTTTTGCCAAACTGGAAGGGCATAATCTGCATGATGTCGCTGTTTAAAACATCCTGAATCTGCATGGCGAAACGGATTACAATGATGGTATCGTGTCCGCAGATAAGGGATTCAAGACTGTCTTCCTCAAGCGTGATCTTGCTTGCGTGAGGCGGCGCTATATTCACCGGCATCTTGAGGATGTTGGAAAGCGAGGTGGAGGAGGAACCGATCATCTGGTTCATTACCTCGCTGATCGCGGAAAGCTGAAGCTCTCCAATCTCATCATCGGGGGAAATGGCGCCGCTGCCGCCCATCAAAAGATCGGTGATGATGAGGACGTCCTCGTTGTTGATGAGCAGGATGTTGTAACCGTCGATTCCGGAGGTGTAGGAGACCTCAACTGCAACGTATGGCTTTTTATACGGGCCCACCTCCGCAAGGTTGTTGGTAAGCGTAACTTGCGGCGTCGTAATGGAAACCTTTTTTCCCAGCAAAGAGGAAAGCGTGGTGGCCGAAGTTCCCATGCAGATGTTTCCGATTTCGCCAAGCGCGTCTTTTTCATACTCGCTCAGCGGGTATTTTTCGTAATCGACTGGCGACGGGTTGACATAAGTCGCAGTGTCATTGCCTCCTGCGGGATTATTCATCGTCAGCCACCTCCTTTATAATTTCGGTAATTTTAATTGCCATTTGTTGTCCCTTATGGCCGATCTTCGCCTTAAACTTGGGAATATGCTCCACATGGACCGTAATGCCCTGGTTCAATGGATGCTCTACGCGTATGACGTCACCAACCTGCAAATTTAAAATATCTCTCACAGTTGCCTGGGTTGGTTCAAACATGGCATGCAATGTAACCGGCGTGCTTGCGATACGGCCGCTCACGCTTGGATCCTTCATCATTTCCTGATCAGTCTGTACGGCTCTTTGGTCATTGTACCAAAGCTTTGACGTCATCTTATTGGCAATCGGCTGCAGCGCGGGATGGGGGATGCAGAAATTGATGATGTCGGAAACCTCGCCGATCGTCACGTTGATGGTGATAATTGCAATCGGTTCTGAGCTTACCACAATCTGCGCGAACTGTGCGCTCGTTTCCACACGCTCAATCATGGAACGGATGGGCGTGACGCGGCTCCAGCTTTCATTCATAATGGAAAGCATCTGACCACAAATTCGCGTAAGAATGCTCAGCTCGATTTCCGTAAAGGATTTGCCCGCAATATCGCTGAATGTTCCCGTACCGCCCAACAAGCGGCTGATGATTTCAAATGCAACGGTGGATGAGACTTCAAGCAATGCAGACCCTGCAAGCGGGGGCATGTTGAGTATCCCAATAAAAGCTGGGGAAGGAAGGGAGTTGCTGAATTCTGAAAAAGTCTGCTCCTCAATGGAAACGAGTTCAACGTCACAGCGCGCACGCAAAGAGCCGGAAAGGAACGTACCCAATCTTCCGGCATAACTTTCGTATATGAAATTGAGCATGCGCATCTGCTCTTTGGAAAACTTGTTTGCTGTTCTAAAATCGTAAACGCGAACTTGCTGCGGCTGCTCGGCAGGCTCAGGCTCCTGAGGCTCCGCCCTGCCGGAGGCTAGCGCCACCAACAGTTCATCAATTTCGCTTTGCGATAAGATATCCGCCAAACTTTATCCCCTCGTTCAATATAATGTGTCACCATTCTACATATTTTATCATAAAAAGGATGAAATATATAGATGGTATGTTTCATGCGCAAAACGCGCAAACCGACCAAATCGTGAAATTGCCGAGATAAAAACGTTTAGTCCTATGATATATCGTCCGGGACTTCAATATCCTGTGCGCTTTGTATCACAAAATCCACCCGTCGGTTTTTTGCTTTGCCTTCTTCCGTATCATTGTCGGCAATGGGATGGTACTCCCCGTAACCCGAAGCGGTATATTTCATGGGCGATAAATCTGAGTTTTCAATGCAATATTGCACAACGCTGACTGCACGGGAGGTGGATAAATCCCAGTTGCTTTTAAAGCGGGCGCTGTGTATGGGAACGTTATCCGTATGTCCTTCAATTTGAATGCGCTGTATCGCCTCGTCGTACTCTTCAAAGAGGAATACGATGCTGTCCAGTAGAGTGATTGCTTCGGGACGGATGCCCTCCTGGCCGGAGTCAAAAAGCGCGGTATCGGTGATGCGGATGATGATCAAATCATCGTCCTTGGTAACCGCTAAGGCATAATCTAACCCGTTGATGGTGATATGGTTGCGAACCTTTTGATAGAGTTCGTTAAACATCTTCGCCATCTTGGCGCCGTCCGACTGATCGGGGGATAGGGAGGGCTCGGGAGTCGCAACGGGAAACACAATATCGGCAGGATCAAAATCAGGGTCCAATGTTGCGGTCGGTCCGTCATAATCCGTTTTTCCGGTAAACGACTGCACAACCGCCTTCCATTTTTTGGCATCAATGGTAGAAAAGGAAAACAGCAACACAAAGAACGTAAGCAAAAGCGTTACCATATCCCCATAGGTGTTCATCCAGGCGGGGGCACCCTCTTCCTGGGGCGCTTCTGGTTTTTTACGTCCGGTTAGCATACTTCGTCTCCACTACCCGCTTTCCGCCCTTTTCCTCATTCCGCTGGATTTCTGTGCGCGAAAGGAAGGAATAGAGACGCTTCTGTATGACACGCGGGTTTTCTCCGGCTTGTATGGATAAGAGTCCTTCTAAAAGCAGTTCTTTGCGCTTGGCTTCCTGTGCGGTCATTACCTTGAGTTTCTTGGACATGGGGTTGAACACAAGGTTGGCCAAAATAACACCGTAAAATGTTGTAACAAGCGCCACAGCCATGCTGGGCCCCAATGCATCCGTATTGGTCAGGTTTTTGAGCATGTTAATCAGTCCGATCAACGTACCGATCATACCGTAAGCCGGCGCATAGGCGGCCATGGAATCTAAGATTGCCTGGCTTTGCCCATGCCTTTCTTGAACGAAGTATATTTCGGCTTCCATGACGGTTTTTACAAATTCTGGATCGGTACCGTCTACAATGAGCATAATGCCTTTTTTCATAAATGGATCGCTGATCTTGGAAAGGGAATTTTCCAGAGCCAGCAGACCCTCACGGCGCGCGGTATTCGCAATGCCTATAATTGTTTCAATATCCGAATAAAGATCCGCCTTGTTTATTTGAAAGGATGTCCTAACCGTTGGCCAAAGGGATTTGAGTGACTTGGCCGGGTATGCCACTATCGTGGAGGCGATCGTTCCCCCCAAAGTAATCAGCACCGAAGGTCCATCCAAAAAGCTCATAAGCGATGCGCCTTCGCTGATCAAAATCGATACAACGATAAATGCAACGCCCGCTACAAGGCCTATAATTGTTGTTTTTTCCAACTTCCTCATTCTTCTTCATCCATCTCAGGCTTTTCTTTTGCAGGTAGCATGATACGCTGCTTATACTCGATGATTAGCTCCCGGATATACTCGGGCGATTCCGTAACGACAAGCTTGCGCCCAGACATCATGGAAACGATGGTATCCGGCGTCTGCTCCACAAACTCAATCAAATCGCAGTTTACAAAAAAAGTTTCGTTGTTTAAACGGCTCAATCGTATCATACAAACTCCAATTCTTATTTTTAGAGGCGCCGGCTCTCATGAGGGGCGCCTCTAAAATAACAAGTATTTCAGATCAGGCGCAACGACCGATTTAGCGCTTCAGGTTGACAAGTTCCTCAAGCATGGAGTCGGTGGTGGTGATGATACGGGAATTGGCCTGGAAGCCCCTTTGCGTGACAATCATGTCCGTAAACTCGCTTGCAAGGTCGACGTTGGACATTTCAAGCGTACCGGGGTTCAATTTGCCCGCAACTCCTTTGCCGGGGGTATTGTATGTGGCCGTACCGGAGTTGGTGGTAGCGCGGTAAGCGTTCTGGCCGACCTTTTCCAATGCGTTTTCGTTATTGAACGTGGCGATTGCAACGTAGCCGATGGTTACCTTTTGCTTATAAGTAGGGTTCACTATGGGGTTTCCGAGCCCATCCAAACCCAGATCGGCTCTTCCGTCAATACCGCTGATAACGCCGTTCGCGTCGACCGCTACGTCATAATAATAATCCGCAATCTGGAGCTGAGTCGGCGGACCGGCGGGCGAGGCGGGCGCAGCCGCACCCATATAACCCAACACGAATGAACCGTTGCCATTCACCAGGTAGTTTGAATTATCCGTTCCGAAGTTGCCGGCGCGTGTATAGAACTCCTGTCCGTTATTCCGGACTACGAAGAAGCCGCTGCCTTCAATGGACAGGTCAAGAGGCACGCCGGTATACTGGCTGGCAGAGGAGGTATGCAGTACGTCGATGCTTGCGATGGTGGAACCAAGGCCGACCTGCTTTGGGTTGGTACCGCCGATGGTGGTGGCATTACCGGAAGCGGGGCTTAAGGTCTGGCTGTAGATATCCTGAAACACAACACGGCTGGCCTTATAGCCTGCGGTGTTGACGTTGGAGATGTTGTTGCCGATGACGTCCATCCTGGTCTGATGATTGCGAAGGCCGGTAATACCGGAATAAAGGGAACGCATCATAATTGTCTTCCTCCATTATCACAAAATTAATAATCAGTCGTTCGTAATTTCAGAAATATCGCTGACGGGGATTTCGTGATCTTCACCGTCATTGTCAGTCACGATGGCGTATGTTACGCCTTCGCGGGTAAAGAGCTTTTTCACAATACCGCTGATGTTATCGCCAGCGGAGACGGTTTTTCCCAATAGGCCGGTGTTGCCCGAAAGAGAATTGATTGCCGGCTGTTCGGTATGATTTACGCTGACTACGTTGGCAGCCGGGTAAATCGTTCCGTTGACCACCACATAATCAATGCCGCCGTTGCGGAAGACCCGCTCCACCGTACCGGTAATAAATGAAGTAGCGCCAGTATCATCCGTGGCGCCCACGGTCACATTTTTTCCAACCATGCTGTATGCCTGGCCCATCGACATCGTTTCGTTCAGGGACTCAATTTGTTCGAGCATGGAGAACTGCGCCAGCTGTGCAATAAAATCCGAGTCGCTGGTGGGACTTAACGGATCCTGGTTTGCCATTTGCTCGATCAAAAGCTGCATGAACGAATCTTTATCCAGTACGGATTTCGAATTTCGTTCTGCGGCCTGCATGGACTCAAGCGTTCTTGTAGCTGCGTCAACGGGTGCTGTTGTGGCGGAAGTGGTTGTAGACATTGCGTTCTCCTTTCACGCCTGGTATTCCACCGAGCTGTCCATGGACAACAGAGCGGATGCAGAGGCGGGGTCGACCATGGTTCCGTAAGTCTCCTCTATACCGGAGATATGAGAATTTCTAATTCTGTAGGGGTTTGCGTCCGCATCCCGGCGTCCTCTATCCTGGCGCAAGTCCGTTGTAAAGGCAGGAGCTTCGTAAAGGACTTCGATTTGCCGGACCTCAATGCCCTTGCCCTTTAGCTGTTCAGTAAGCGCCGTAACTTCATTCTGGATAAGGCCTTTTGTGGAGACGTCGGCCGCTTTGATTTGGGCCAGCAGGCCTTCCGGTCCTTTGGTCAGCTTGATGACCAGTTCGCCCAAATGCTCCGGCTTGAGGGAAATGGAAAACTCCTGTACATTTTCTTCGGATCGGAAGGACATTTCCTTAACAATATTCGAAATATTTTCAGCCATATCCGCCTGCGTCACAACAGGGGAGGGGATATCCGGACCAGCGCCGTTTTGCAGAAGTTCCGGCTGTCTGAGTGAAAATGCTGACCCAATCGCAGCATGCCCGGGTTTGGTTTCCGAAGCGGCTGCGGGCTCGGGTTGAACAGGTTCTTCCTGCGTGACACCCTTTTTGGCCTCTGCAAGCGCCTGTATGAGTTGCGCCATAGGATCCTTTTGCGCTGTCGTCTCATTTGCGCTGACCTGGTCATTTTCGCCCGCTGGAGGCAGGGTAACCTTCGCGTCCTTGTTCAAAGGCTCCGTATCCAGCGAAAGAGAAAGGAAGGAGGCTTGTTCGGCCTGTGGAGCAGCGCTCAGGATAGCATCCTCGACTGCGGTACTGCCCGAAGCGCCTGCACTGTTGATATTGTTGGCATTCTCCAAGGAGCAAACATACTCTTTGATAAGCAATTGCAGCTTTTGCTGCACGTCATCTGGTATCGCCGTATTGAGCATCCCTGCTTCTTTACCGGCAACGGTAAACACAACGGTTTCTGCAGGATTTTCCGCATTCATGATACTGTTCATCATGTTCTGCAGAAGGGTCATGCCTTCCTGCGTAAGTTCCACTGTGTCTCCGCTACTTTTCAGCAATCCGAATCCTTCGAGAATGTCTGCAATTTCATCGGTCAATTGAGTAAAATCACAGCATTTGCTGATTTGTTGCCGCAGTGCATCGACTGCCTGCAAAGTATCCTGGTTTGTTGAGCCATTTCCTACAGTATCCGCCCTGTTCTGAACAACGGTTGGCGCTGCGGCAGTCATGCCTTGCTCTGCTGCAAGCTCGCTATCCTTTTTCTCCGCTTTTGCCGGGGTGCCTTTGGCCATCTGATTTTTCATAATGCATTCCTGGATGTCGCGGAAACTGGCGGAAACGGGCTTTGATTTTGCGCGTCCGGTCGGGATCACGCTGGTTACCTCTGTTGCTGCAATGTTGTGAACTGCGTTCACCTGTTTCGTTCACCTCCTGAAATTTGTCTACTTCTTGGACGACGGTGTAGGGGAAGGGGCGGGGGGAAGATCGTTTGCTACCTTAAGCGTTGCAATTTCCATCATCACGCTTGTCGCAAGCTTTGTTTTCATTTCATCGAGTATCGCGGCCGATTTCTCACTGTCCATATAAAGGAGCAGGAGTGCGATATCCGCAGGGTTTGCTATGCCTTCAAGGGCGTCTGCCGCCTTATCCGGTTCCATACCGGCAAACATTTGCACGGCTGTGGAAATATCAATCCGCTTGATTTCAAGGGATGCCGCGAGAGCATCGAGCTCAGCCTG
Organism: Bacillota bacterium; assembly: GCA_023416175.1. Taxonomy (GTDB): domain Bacteria; phylum Bacillota; class Clostridia; order Christensenellales; family CAG-138; genus JAEYLA01. The sequence goes on along the minus strand of JAEZIE010000110.1, from coordinate 2,837 downwards.
CCTTTGCGCGATTTTGGCTTCCAACTCCGCAAGGTTTTCTTCCTTATCGGTTACCGTCTTTTCACGGGCCTTGAGATCCTTGTTGAGCTGCTTTTGCTCCTGCTGCTGTTTATCCTGTTCCACAGCAAACGCAGCTTCCCGGTCGGCGAGCTCTTTTTCCTTGGCCGCCAACGCCTGTAATTTTTGAGAAACGGCATCAAGCTGTTTTTTTGTAGGGTCCTCAAGCGCGAACGCATTTACTGCAAAGTCCTTTACGCCGTAAAGATCGAAATATAACATACCCAGGCCCGCTGCGATTAGGAATACAAATAGCAGACCGACGACCAAAGCGCCGGAGACTTTCTTCTTCGGCCCTTTCGTCTTGGGGGCGGGGGAGGCGTTGGGTCTTTCCGCTGCAGCTTTGCCAGCGTTTGCTTGCGCTTTGGGCGTCTTATTTGCAACAGGCTTTGTGAAAGCCGCGGCGTTTGTCTGCGTACCCGCTGTCTTGGTATTTTCGGCCATTACTGTTCCTCGCTTATTGGATTGTTGAACGGTAAGCGACAAGGTCGCCTATTGCTTTTTCTTCCTCGCGGCGAAGCTCGCTCAGGTATTCCTGATATTGCTTATCCCGGAGCTTCTCGAGCGTTTTAATTTCTCTTCGATTTTCGATCTGGGACTGTAGACATTTTTCTTTTTCCCGTTCGATCTGCGCCTTTGTCTGTTTAAGCACCTGAAGGGCGGCTTCGAGCTTTTCAAAATATCGCTCGTATTGAACAAGCGTTAGGGACGCCATGCCCCCCTCGCGCATTTGCTGCAAACAGCGGGCTTTTAATGCGTGCAATTCGGATTGGGTGTCCTCAATTTCCTGGATTACCCGACGCAAACGCTCCATAATGCGCTGCATTTCAATCTTAAGCTGCTTCTCCGTTGCAAGCGCAATGTCGTTGACCCCTTGCAGTGTAAACGCGAATTTCTTCATCCGTTACCCCCGCGCTTGACCGATCCCAAAGAGCAATTCCTGCGTTTGTTCAAAGCTGAAACGATCCTGTACGCGCTGTTGGAGAAGCGCATGAATGGGATCCAGAAGCTCAATCGCGCGGTCGATATTTGGGTCCGACCCACGTTTGTATGCACCGATGGCGATGAGGTCCTGCGCTTTTTGATAGGTATATAGCATATTGCGCACAAACCCAGCTTGATCATAATGCTCTTTGGTAGCGATTTCCGGCATCAGTCGGCTGACGCTTGCGAGTACGTCGATTGCGGGGTAATGATTGCTGTTTGCAAGGTGGCGGGAAAGCACGATGTGCCCGTCCAATATGCCGCGGACCGTATCGGCGATGGGTTCGTTCATATCGTCCCCTTCTACAAGAACGGTATAGAGACCCGTTATCGATCCCTTGGCGGATGTTCCGGAGCGTTCGAGAAGTTTGGGAAGTATGGCGAAAACGGAGGGCGTATACCCGCGTGATACGGGAGGTTCGCCTATGGCCATGCCGATTTCTCTCTGGGCCATGGCAAATCGGGTGAGGGAATCCATCATCAGAAGTACGTTTTTGCCCTGATCTCGGAAATACTCCGCGATGCTTGTACCAACGCTTGCGGCTTTTAAACGCACAAGAGCCGGCTGATCGGAAGTGGCAACGACCACAACGGAGCGTTTCAAGCCTTCTTCGCCCAAATCACTCTCTAAAAACGAACGGACTTCTCTTCCGCGTTCACCGATGAGGACGATCACGTTTACATCGGATTTCCCGTTGCGGGCAATCATACCCAGAAGCGTACTTTTTCCAACGCCGCTTCCTGCGAATATACCAATCCTCTGGCCACGGCCTATGGTAAGCATCGAATCGATCGCCTTAATCCCCAGCGGCAGTATCTCTTGTATGGGTGTACGGGAAAGCGGATTGGGGGGCGCATTATCAATACTGTAGTACCCGTCGGGTCTAACATCGCCAAGGCCGTCCATGGGGCGGCCAAACGGATCGAGGACCCGCCCAAGATATTGTTCGCCTACAGGTACGCGGAGCGTATCGCCAGTGCAGACTACGTGATTGTTGGGACCGATGCCGGTCAATTCGCCAAGCGGCATCAGAAGCACTTTGTTATCCCGAAAGCCCACAACATCGGCCAAGATGTAGTCATTTTTAAACCCAGTATAAATGCGGCAGATATCATTCATGTGGGCTTCTAATCCCACACATTCCACCGCCAGACCGACCACCTGCGTAACTCTGCCCACGCGTTCAAATGTGTCGGTCTGATCAATCAGCTTTTCATATTTATTTATGTCAAAGAACGGCTTCATCGGCTGAACCTTTGACGCCAAGCGCCTCTTTCAATATCCCAAGCTGGACGTCCGGCCCTGTTTTGAATAAGCCTTCCTCGGTATCAAGCAAGATGCCGTATTCAGGGAGCGTTGCGTCCGCAATTACCTTAAAGGGAGCACATTCCATCTGGGCGCGCAGCCAATCCGTACCGTTTTGGAAATACCGCTCGTATGCGGATGGACTCACGCGAAGGAAGAACCTGCTCTCCTCATGATGGAGTTGAATCGTGCGCTTAACCAATTGCTCAAATATACTATCGTTATTTTTTAATTCAATATTAATAATTTTTTCGGTAATCGCAAAACAAAGCCGCAGCACGTTTTCTTCAAATGCTGCGTTTACTGTTTGTGTAAATTGGTTTGTCTGGGAAAGAATACTTCGCATGAGCTTCTCAAACTCATGCTTCTGCCTTTCCGATTGCTGACTTAAAAGCTCCAGCCCTTCGCTATAGCCCTTTTGCCAGGCATCAATACGGATCTGTTCGGCCTGGGCGTTGGCTTCGTTTATGATACAGATGGATTCATATTT
>JAEZIE010000103.1 GCA_023416175.1 Bacillota bacterium | reverse complement strand
TGGTACGATGAGAGCAGTTTATTGGTCAATCCATTTCAAACCAGCCACTTATTACCCGCAAAGGACGTGAAGAAATGGCAACGATGAAAGATGTTGCCCGGCTCGCGGGCGTATCCCACGGCACGGTATCCAATGTTTTGAACGGGTCAAAAGGTGTCAGCATCGACAAAATCCGCAGGGTGGAAGAGGCCATCAAGGCGCTCGGTTATAAACCCAACGCGCTTGCGAGAAACTTAAAAACAAGTTATACGGGCCGGATCGATGTGGTACTTTCCAACATTACGGAGCCTGCGCACGCAAAGCTGTATGACGCCATTAACAGGCGCGCAGCGGCGCATGGCTATTCCGTCTACCTTCAGGTGACCGAGGACGATCCCGGCGTGGAGCGGGAGATATTAGACCGCGCATTGATGTACAACAGCGACGGTGTGATTTTGATGACCTGCCAACCGGAAAATACCGAGTTTTTTACAAAGGCCATTCAAAACGGCTTGAATCTTGTGTTCATCCACCGGGCGCTCAACGGCAACGCGTTCAATTTTGTATGCATGGACGTGAAGGCGGCGATCCGGCAGAGCATCGAAGCTACAATGGCACGAGGGAAGCGCCGCATCGCCATCGTGACAGGACCCAAGGAGTTTTCCTTTGAGGCTGAGTGCCTGGAAAGCTATTTTAACGCCCTCCACAAGGCAAAGATGGACATCAAAAGCAGCTTTGTTGAAGCCGTGAACGCCAACAAGGAAAGCGCCATGCGCGCAGCCATACGCCTGATGAATGTGGCGGAACCACCGGAAGTCATCTATGTTTCCGGGCACAGGCTGGCGGAGGGCGTACTACGCGCACTGGAGGTGACGGAAGGCGATGAAAAACCTGAAGTGATCTCCTTTGAGGCGGAAGATTGGACGCGCAGCGGCAATGGCGGCGCAAAAGAGGTACTCTTGCCCTATGCGCCCATGGGCGAAGCCGCATTTGACCTGCTGGAAGAGATCATAAAAGAAGGGGAAGACAGGGGCGGCAGACGCATTGTTATATGGGGCAAGGCTGAAAAGCGGGCGGCGCTTCCTCCGTTAGTCCGGTGCGGGGAGAATAAGCGCATCCGCGTGCTGCTGCAGGACGCGCCTTCGAGCACTTCGGTACTATCCCTTGTTTCAGATTTTAAAAAGCGTACGGGCATTGACGCCGAATTTACGCTGAAGCCATACCGGGAAATGCTTACAGAAATCCAGCGTGGCGTGCCTTCGGGCGCATATGATGTGTTCACGTTTGACCTTGCGTGGTATAAGGAATTGATGCTGGGGGGCTATGTGCAGGAGCTGACCGAGCTTTTGCCCGACCATGGCGCGTTGAAACATATGTTTTCGGATGACGTGCTGCGAGAGCATTGTTACTTTATGGACCGCTTCCACGCGCTGCCCTTCAGCCATACGGCGCAGCTTTTGTTCTATCGGAAGGACTTGTTTGAAAAATTGAAATTCCAGCGCCTGTACTATGAATGGTATAAGGAAGATCTAGATGTGCCGCGTACATGGGAGGCTTATAACCGGGTGGCGCGCTTCTTTACGCGGCAGTTTAACCCCGAATCTCCCACACTGTACGGCACCACCCTGGGCGCCATGAATTCTTCAGGTGCGGTGTGCGAATTCCTCCCGCGCGCCTGGGCACAGGGCGGGAACGTATTTGAAAACGGCGCTTCTGTCATCGGCAGCGATGCCTGTATTACTGCTCTCAACGGTTATACGGAAAGCTTCCGCTATGCGCATCCCGGCTCTCCCGATATGTGGTGGGACGAGCAGGTGGAGCTGTTTTCTAAAGGCGACGCCGCTATGATGGTGATGTACAGCGACCATACCACAATACTCGATGACCGGAGCCTCTCCAAGGTGGTTGGCCGCGTGGGGTTCGACCTGCTGCCGGACGGCTGTTCGGTGCTGGGCGGCTGGTCCATCGGCGTCAGCCCCCAGTCGGGCCATAAACAAGAGGCTGCAGAATTCTTAAAGTGGGTAAGCTCGGAAGAAATGGTGGTACCCAATGCCGTCATGGGTCGGCTGGTGCCTTACCGTTCGGTCTATGAAAACAGCGAGTTCGGCACATTCTGCCCGTGGTATCTCAAAGCGATCGAGGCGTTCAACCAGGCACGGCGGCGCGGTATGCCCAAAAACAGCAAGGGCGAAGGAGTATCTGAAGCCATATTGGAGGCCATCATCGGCGAAGCTGTCCACGGGACGGTAACAGGCAAATACAGCGCGGACAGGGCGCTTAGGGAAGCCGCATGCAGGCTGGACGAAGCAATTCGTTGATTTTGGCTCTTGGTAAAAGCACGCCGACATGAATTGTGACAAGTCTCGATTTATGATTGACACGTTCAAAAATCTATTATACACTTGTCTCGTGACCCGGAAATTCTTAGGATCCCAATCCGCACATTCTTCCTGCGGGCATTCATTGCCGAATGGAAACCCCAACTATATTGATACGTTAAAATAACATTCTTCCGTGAAATTCATGAATTTGCTTTTCCCACATCTGGGTTTGGTGCAATAAAACAAGAAAGAAGGGAACTTTTCATGCAGGAAAATTACAAAGACATACTCCTTTCGCCCATACGTATCGGCAATCGCACGAGCCCCAACCGGTTTTTTGTGCAGGCTATGGAATGTACGGACGCGGATGCCGATGGCAATCCTTCCGCGCTGACGGTAGAACGCTATGAAAATCTGTTCAAGGGAGAATCTGGCGTTGTTACGCTTGAGGCGATCACAGTTACGGACGAATGCCGCAGCCGTCTCAACCAGCTCTCTATCATGCCCAAGAACGCCAAGCCGCTTGCGAAATTCGTGGGCGATTTAAAGGCGATTAACCCCAAGACACTCTTTGTGTTCCAGCTGACCCACTCCGGGGAATTGAGCAACCCCGAATTCTCCCGCCGCGTTACCGTAAAGCCGTTGCCCGGCTTTGGCGGCGAACTGATGACGGAAGAAGACGTTGAGCACATCATGGACCAGTTTGTGATGGCTGCGCGCATTGCGTATGATGCGGGCGCAGACGGCGTGGATTTGAAACTCTGCCATGGTTACCTCGGTTCCCAGATTTTGCGCCCCTACAACGACCGCAAGTGGAAATATGGCGGTTCCTGGGAAAACCGCAGCCGCTTTGCATTCGATCTGTATGAGCGCGTACAGAAGGAAATCAACGATCCCAACTTCCTGATCGGCTCCAAGGTTTCCGCATGGGAAGGTTTCCCCGGCGGCTTTGGCACGGAAGGCCCGGATTCCCCGAACATCGACCTGACGGAACCCATCGCGCTGCTCAAGGGTTTGGAAGAGCGCGGCGCGCAGTACTTTGT
>JAEZIE010000102.1 GCA_023416175.1 Bacillota bacterium | reverse complement strand
CAGGATACACAATACCGATACCACGATGGGGAAGCAGATCTTTTCGATTTTCGAGACCTCGCGCATCTGCGTCATGACGATCTCGCGTTCCTTTTTCGTGGTCAACAGGCGCATAAACGGCGGCTGTATGATTGGGATGAGCGCCATATAGGAATACGCCGCGATGGCGATTGCGGGCAGCAGATGGTCCGCAAGCTTTGTGGTCAGATAAATGGCTGTGGGGCCGTCCGCGCCGCCGATGATTCCGATGGAAGCAGCCTCTTTTGGATCAAACCCAAACGCAATCGCCAGCACAAACGCCACCATGATGCCCATCTGCGCCCCCGCGCCTAAGAACAGGCTGCTGGGCCGGGCGATCAGGGGCCCGAAATCCGTCATGGCGCCGATGCCCAGGAATATCAGCGAAGGATAGATGCCTTTCTTGACGCCCAGGTACAGGTAATAGAGAAACCCGCCCGATTCATCGCCCACGGCCTCGGCCATCAGCCCCGTTAAAGGCAGGTTCGCGAGCATCATACCAAACGCGATGGGCAGCAGCAATAAGGGCTCAAACTTCTTTCCAATGGCGAGGTATATCAAAACGAAAGAGACTAGGAGCATGAGTCCCTGCCCGAGCGTTAGCGCGGCAAAGCCGGAATCCTGCCAGATTTTTATAATGGTTTCTGTAAACATCGTATCCCCCTACTGTGCCTTCCGGTTTTCTTTTTTGCTGGCGATCCCCGCAAAAAGTACAGAAAACAGCTTTAGCATGAGATACAGGCACAAAAGAATAGCGAATACCATTGCAAAACAAAGGAGCGCGGTGAGAATAGCATTGGAAACCGTCACAGATAGACCTCCTCGTATTGTATTATTTACAAAACAAAAAGCGGACGCTCCAAAAGAAGCCCCCACCCTTAAGCTACAAAAACTTGAAACGGACAGTGTAAAGCGCCATCCGCCAACCGGAACCGAGCGATATCTTATTGTTTGTAGAGTACTATATGGCCCTCAAAAAGTCAAGCCGGGAGACACACTGGGCAAAGCCCCGTTGTCGAAAAAAGCTGCCGGGTATCCGGCGGCTACTTTTATATTGCCGTACGCTTCGCTTCCTCCACCCGGTCGAGCCATTCTTCCGTGAGCGCATCAAAGAGCGCGGGCTGCTCGATCTGGAGGTTATGCCCCGCCCGGTCCAGTACGGCAAACGTGGCGCGCGGGTAGCGCTCCAATATTTTGTATGCATCCCGATAGCCGGTGGAGGCATCCTGCCGGGCGGTCAGGAAGAGCGTGGGTTTGTTGAATATGGCTTCTTCTGCATCCAAATCAAAAGAGAACCCATACCCCGTCCGGCGTATGCGTTCGAGATACTCTGCGTTTACAAGACGTATTCCCGGCAAAATCTCCGTCCTATAACGGTTCCACGTACTTTCCTTCTGTACCACGGCCATTTCAAAAAAGCCTTCGTCGTTTTCCTCCTTTACGGAAGCAAGGAACGCTTCATCCCGGGAAAGGACGGTATGGGCGGGAAGCTCGCGTTTTTCATGGTCGGCAACGCTCTTGGGGCACAGAAACAGCGCGCCGTCTACCCTGGTTTTCAAACGCGCTACAATACCGCGCACAAGATAACCGCCGTAAGACTCGCCCGCAATTAAGAAATTTCCTTCCGGAATCACGTGCTCAACAAACTCCAGCACCGTATTGAGCATGGTATCCGAGTTATAAATGCTTTCCGACGCTGCCGTCCTGCCCATACCGGGGAGATCAACGTAAATCCGGCGGTAGCCAGGATGTTTCTTGAAAACAGGTTCCATGCACCCGGTCATTAATTGATGGTCGGGGTAATACCCGTGCAGCATGAGAATTGGGGTACCCTCCCCATATTCTTCATAATACATGATCAGGCTCTTGAGCTTGCATTCCATATGCGGCCTCTTTCTTTGGGCGTCTCGTTCGATTTTTAAGCAAGGAGCGTTCCCCTTTGCTTTTTGCCCGCCAACATAGTACCATAAATATGAAATATATTCCATTCTTCTACATCATACCTGATTGAATGCGGAGGTCACCCAATGAAACGCATAAAGCTTCACGCGGCTTGTCTCACGGTTTTCATCATACTGCTTATATTGGGCATGGTCTCCTGCCGGGGGAGCAGCATCTCCGCTTCGGCATCCTCAGCCCCTGAACAGACCGGCGGCACACCCGCCGCTGCATCTGCGGATCCCACTCCATTTAGCACATCCGCCCCTGCACCACCGAGCCCTACAGTGGATATCATATCCGCTTCTCCATCTCCCGTCCCTGTTCAAAGTAGCAGCTTTCCCGCCATCGCATATACGGAAGAACAGCTGGACCTGATTGCGTTAATCGAACAGTACCGGAAGCAGGGTCGGAAACAGCAGGCTCTCGACGCGTTCGAAGAACTGATCAGATTAACCAATCCGTCCGGCGTCGCTCTCAGGCAGGAGCTGAACGATTTGTGGTGGGATATCATAACCGACACCGCAACTATTCCGCAGGAACCCCTCACGGACGCGGAAGCAAGGGATATTGCCGCGGTGGCCTACCTGATGC
>JAEZIE010000059.1 GCA_023416175.1 Bacillota bacterium | reverse complement strand
ATATTGCTGTTGGCATTACCCAATATATCTACAAGCTCGTCAAGTTTCTCAAATAAGCGCTGATATAATTTATTCGCAGTATCCATGTCTTGGCGGGCCAGCGCATTGCTCATTTCAAAGAACGCTAAGTAATATTCGGTAAGAACCAGCTCAATGCGATCGGCAAGCGCATCTCCATACAGGGAACGGAATACATTTGCGATATCCGTAGCATTTCTAATCATACGCCGCTGAATATAGGGCCTGTTTTCAAGATCAAACAATGTAGAAATATAAAGGCTTCGCGTCCAATAAATAATGTCGGACCAATATCTGCGCAACAAGTTGGACAGTTCAACCTGGTTGAGTAAATATCCAATCCTATTGCTTTGAAATCTGCCAGCCTCCATACTGCTTGCTCCTTTCAACAATAAGAGATTCCAATGCCTTGCTTCCACCCGTTCATACTAGCTAATTTTATGTATGTGTTTTGATTTGTTGCATACTTTCCCGCTGACGTAATCTATTTGCAGAAAAACAGCATGTGGCTGTTTTTCTTTTCTAATTGGGCTTATAATAGATTCTAATGCGTAAAACGTCCGCAGCATTAAAAAACGGATGAATCCAATTCCCTTACACGTATGAAAGCGCATGGAGTATCATGCTGCCATAAAGAAGGGGGTTCCAGCTTGACGGGACTGTTGATGAAGCTTTTCCTAAAAACCAAACAGAATGAGACAGCGGCGGACAAACGCGAACGCTACGGCAATTTTGCAAGCATCGTAGGCGTTGTCTCCAACCTGGTTCTCTTTATCATGAAAATATTGATAGGGATCGCTTCCGCGAGCGTTTCCATCATCGCGGACGCCGTCAACAGCCTTTCGGATTCAGCTTCCTCTCTGATTACGCTGTTTGGGTTTAAGATTTCCAGCAAGCCAGCCGACGCAGACCACCCGTTTGGCCATGCGCGCATGGAGTATATCTCCGGCCTTATCGTTTCGGTTTTGATCCTGTTTTTTGGGTTGCAGCTTCTGCAAAGCTCGGTGCAGAAGATTATCCATCCCGCGCCGATGCAGTTTCAAGTCATCACTTTGATAATATTGGTACTCTCCATCCTCATCAAAGTTTGGCAATGTCTGTTCTACAGGAAAATCGGCCGACTGATGAATTCCATGACGTTAATTGCCACCTCGGTGGACAGCCGGAATGATATCCTTTCCTCCTCCGCAGTACTTCTCGCGGTGGTCATCACCCGTCTTACCGGGTTTGATCTGGATGGATACATGGGGGCAGTTGTGGCCGTGCTCATTCTGTGGAGCGGCGTCAAGATGGTAAAGGATACGGGCAGCATTTTGTTGGGAACCGCGCCCACCAAGGAGCTTGTGGACAGCATTTATCAAAAGATACTTAACTACGAGCATATCATCGGCCTGCATGATCTGAGCGTACACAGCTATGGAGTAAACAAATGCTTCGCTTCCGTGCATTGTGAGGTACCTGCCGAGCAGGATATTATGCTCAGCCACGATATCATAGACAACATTGAGCGCGATTTTTTGAAGGAATACGGTATCCATCTGGTGATCCATCTGGACCCGGTCGTGACAAACGACGTAAGGACAAACGAACTAAAAGCGAAGGTGGAGGAACTCATCGCCAGCATCCCGCTCGACGTCAGCATGCACGATTTCCGGGTGGTGTGGGGGCTAAGCCATACCAACCTGATATTTGATGTTGTCGCACCATTTGACGCAAAATGGAGTGATAAAGAGATCATCTCCCATATTGCCGACGAAATAAAAAAACTGGATACGACGTACCATGCGGTCATTACGGTGGACCACACCTATGTTCCGTGTACGAAGGAATGATGCGCAGGGCAGAGAACTGTTGCGGCAAGCCTAACAAACAGCGCACACGGGCGTTCCCAGGCCCCGATGTTAAATTGATGCAGTTTTTATGACGCTCCCGCTAATTTGCGGTAATTTTGTTATTTGGCCTGTCAATTTGCCGGCGGAGGATTCTCGCCGGAAGCGACCCTATAGAGTTCCTGATATAACTCTTCCGGCATGAACGTCCACATACCCTTACCCGCTTGTATGCAGGGCTTGCCGTTCTGTAGAAAGATGTAGTATAGGGTGGGAGGTTCCTCTTCCGCAATGCTGGTATATAGCTCAATACGGTCCTGAAACAATTCCGCATCCACAGCGGGCCAGGCGGCGGATAGGATCATATGGTTCCAGACGACCCGCTGTGCCAAATCCTGATAGTCCGGATTATCCTTTAAGGAGATGCTGCGCACGGCTTCGCCACCCTGTATCAGAGTGATGGAGGCATCTTCCGCAACAGCCGCAGCCGGCGATGGTGTGGCTACTTCCGTCGTTTTGTCTTGCACAGCGGGGCCGGACGAGGCTTCTGTCGTCTTATCCTGCACGGCGGGGCCGGGCACTTTGGGCCCGGTCAGGCCCGTGGTAACGGCAGCTTGCTCTGCCTGCAGCGCCGCCGCATCCTTTGTGGAGAATACGCATTTGAACAAATAAACGTATTCATATTCTGCAATTTGTCCAGGATTTTCCATCAGGAACTGGCAGTCGTGAGAGTGAAGGGTATTTCCTGAGCTAAACACCACTGCACCTAAAATAACCGGCTCGTTGACGGTTATCGGCCAGTTTCCGTCCTCCTCGCCATAATAGAGGAATGACGCCGCGCTGGAAGTCGGATTGATATCTTGCGGCAATTCAGCCGAAAACCCCACGCCTGCGCCGGAAGGATCGAGAACTGTCCACTCTATCCCGCGTGTGCTGCCTGTAACGGAGAATTCCTGCTGGTTTACGGGGATAATATATGCAGAGGAGAACGCTTGGGAAAGCGTGATGTCTCCTTCCGGCTTATTCACGGGGAAAATATAGTCCCCCCATGTTCCCTGATAAACGCCCTCGCGCCAGCCTTCCACATATAGCATTGCGCTTCTGATGGAAGGATCCACACGGTAGCTGAAGCGGTAGGCTGTTTGGGATTGGGGCAGGCTGGAGAGTGCCGCCTGCTGCGTTTGTGTAATTGGCGTTTCGGTGATGCTGTTCACCGGCAGGGCAGGGGAGAGCGGGTTCAAAAGCAGCAGCACCGCGGCCGCCGCCGCAAGCGCAATGCCTGCGGCCGCCATCCAAAACACCGGCTTTTTATATTGGAGCACATTCTTTATGCGAAGCTTTGTGTTGCTTTCCCCAAACGCTAAGGGCGCTATAAGCGCCCCGCGCGAGACGGAAACGGATAATAGCGTTCTCGAATATGCCTGCCGGATATCCTCTTCGACGCTTTTTAACACCCGCTCATCGCAGGAAAGCTCCATATCGCGGCCAAAGCAATGATACGCTAGATAGACGAGTGGGTTGAACCAGTGGAGGGCCAACACAAGGAAGGAAAGGGGTTTCCACAGGTGATCAAGCCGCCGGATATGCATGCGCTCATGCAGAAGCACGTGCGAAAGCTCCGTAGGCGCAAGCCCGGACGGCACATAAATTTTTGGGCGAACTATGCCAAATACAAACGCCGTGCCGATTTGATCGCTTTCATATACATCCGGCTCCACCAGTGTCGCGTACCGGATACGTTGATAAAACCGCAGGGTGGAAAAGAGCGCATAGGCAAGCATTCCGGCTACGCCCAAAACCCACACCCAGCCCCAAATCCACAGCGCAATCTGCGCCGGGTTGGCGGAAGCGTAAGGCGTGGGGGACATGCTGTTGGCAAGTGCGGGGTTGACAGTGGAATTGAGTACGGAAATACCTGTGTGTATGGCGGGTGTTTCCGCCGTCAGGAATTCTTTGGGCACCGGTTCCACGCTGGGAATGAGCGCCAACGCGCTTTCCAAGGAAAACGGGCATACCAATCTGAAAAACACGACGCCCCACAGCGCATATGAAATCCACTTCGGACCTCTTTTCAAAATCAGGCGCAGCAGCAGCACAGCGAGAATAACGATTCCGCCCGTGTAGCTGATGTTAAGGATCACGCGGAATATTTGTTCCATTTAGCTTTCCGCCTCCTCGATCATGCGCTTTAACTCAAAAGCCTCTGCTGCGGTCAGCTTCCGGTCCTTCAGATATGCCGCAAGGAAGGCGGGAACGGAACCCGCATAGCTCTTTTCAATCAACTCGTCGCTTTCATATCGCGCTACTTCCTCCCGCGTCACGCAGGAATGTACCGTCGCGTTCTCGTTTTGAACGAGGCCCCGTTCCGCGAGCCTCCTTATCATGTTGTAGGTGGTGGATTTTTTCCAACCCAAAGCGGAAAAAGCCAGCTTGCTTAGCTCCGTGGAGTTGACAGGCTCCGCTTCCCAAATAATGTTCATAAAACGACGCTCCGCGTCAAACAGCTTATAGTCCATGGCCATTTCCTCCCAACAAAGAAAGGTTTGTTGCGTTAAACCTAGTTTAACACGACAAACCTCATAGCGCAAGAGCGTTTTAGAATGCAGTATCAATCCAAAGTGAGGTGGGAAGGAAGGATGGAGTTGCGTTATTCGTGCCGTTACGATACCCTGTTGGAAGAAGAATGGAAGGGTGTGAATACATGATCCAATCGGATAGGCTACTGTTGAGACGCTTTTGTGAGGAGGATTGGGAGGATCTCTTTTGTTATCTTTCCGATTGGAACGTGGTACGCTTTGAACCCTATGCGCCTTTCAGCGCGGAACAGTGCAAACAGGAAGCGGCAAGGCGGGCTAAAGACGAAGCCTTTTGGGCGGTCTGCCTCAAAGAAAACGGCAGGCTGATTGGGAACCTCTATTTTTCCAGACAGGAGGAAAGAACATACGAGCTTGGCTTTGTGTTCAATGCTTCCTATCAGGGAAAGGGTTATGCATCAGAAAGCGCTTTGGCGCTTTTGCGCCATGCGTTTACAGAATGGAATGTACGCCGTGTAATCGCGCTGTGCAACCCGGAAAACGAAAAGTCATGGAGGCTGCTTGAACGCCTGGGGATGCGGCGGGAAGGGCATCTGATACAGAATATTTATTTTCGGAAAGATGCATCCGGTCATCCAATTTGGCAGGATACCTATGAATATGCACTGCTGCGCTCGGAATGGGAGCAGCGATAACGATCTGAAAACAAAAGAAACCGGCCGCATGCTTGCGGCCGGTAGTTTTTATTTTTGGATGGATTTCTGTCAGACGTTGACGATTTCGAGTATCGTCACGTGCAGCTTGGAAAAATCCTGCGCCAGGTTAATGTATTCTTCCGTCGGTTTGTTGTCCCGGATCACGCGTACGCGGGGCCTTAAGCAGTTGGTTTCAAAATTGGTGACCACCACGGCAAGTTCTCCCGTACTGAGCCTTACGCAGGTGCCAATGGGGTAGGGGGCGACGCGTTTGGTAAACGCAGATACGATATCCGGGTCAAACATGGTATTGTAGCCGCACATAATATACTCCACCGCGTCAGAAGGCAGCATGGCACGGCGATAGGGCCTGTCCGATATCAACGCGTCGTATACGTCCGCAATGCAGACGATGCGGCTAAAGAGGTTGATCTGCGAGCCGGAAAGGCCGGAAGGGTATCCGGAACCGCTGAACTGCTCGTGATGCATCAAAGCAACAAGGCGAGAATCTTCGGGTATGCTTTTGTTCGCGCAGAGATAATTATAGCCCAATAGGCTGTGCCGCTTGGCCTGGTCAAGCTCTTCGGGCGTCAGCTTACCGGGTTTGTTGATAATACGTTTATCAATGAACACCTTCCCGATGTCGTGCATCAGCGCGCCAAGCGTCAGGTTGTTGAGCGCCCGGTAGGAAAGCCCCAGGACCGTGCCGATCACGCAGGAAAGCACCGCAACGTTGATGCTGTGGCTGAACGTATAGTCGTCATAGGTACGGATATCCACAATGTTTACCATGGTGTTGCGGTTGTGCATGATCTCTTCCACCATGTTGGAGATTACATCCCGCAGCCGGTCGGTATTGGAGAGCACCTTGCGTCCACGGGTGTTTTCTGCTTCTACAAACATGGCCCGTACTTCCTGTTTGGCCCGCTGTTTGAGTTCGTCGCTTATGACATGCGCAATCTGAATGTCGGAGGAGATGTCGTCGTCGATATATACGCCCTGAAAGCCCAGCTGGCGGATCTTCAGTATTTGGGATGCAGTCAGCGCCAGCCCCTTGCGCAACAGCAGCCTGTTGCGGTCAAGTACCAAATTGTTGGCGAGCACCTGCCCGACGCGCAGGCAGTTTGAGGGGATATATCTCATACCCAGTCTCCCTTAATCCATTCAAAAGACGGCAGGCAGGACAATGACACACTGTCTCATTCATCCAACATGCCGTATACATATTCTCATTTTATTCCATGAGCCCGGTTACGTCAAGAATGAGGCTGACGCTTCCGTCCCCCAGTATGGTGCAGCCCGAAATACCGTTCTGCCATCCGAGGGAACGCGTGATATAGGGAGGCAAGGGCTTGATGACGGTCTGCTGCTCGCCGATGAGGGCATCCACAAAAAGGCAGTAGCTGCGCTGATCGCCCTCGAGCACAACAAGTATACCGTTTTCCAGTTCTTCTTGCGCGCCTTCTATCCCGAACAAGCGGTGCAGTCGTACGATGGGGTAACACTTGCCGCGGATGAGGATCATTTCGTCGCCGTCCGGGTCCTGAAACACTTCGCCGGGAGAGGGCTTGAAGGATTTCGTAATGCTAAGAAGCGGCAGTATGAATACGGAGCCGCCCACGGACACCTGCATGCCGGTGATAATGGCCAATGTCAGCGGGATGCGGAATTGCACGCTCATGCCGTGGCCGGGGACGCTGTCCACCGAAAGCGAGCCGCCCATTTTTTCCACGTTACGCTGCACCACGTCCATGCCCACGCCGCGTCCGGAGAATTCCGTGACCACCTGGTTGGTGGAAAACCCCGGCGCGAAGATCAGGGAATACACTTCTTTATCCGTCATCTCGCTTTCCGGCTTCTTAACCAGACCGACTTCTATTGCTTTTTTGAGTATCTTTTCGCGGTCCAGTCCGCGGCCGTCATCGGATACCACGATAAGAACCTCGCCGCCATTGTTGCGGGCGTCCAAGGTGATCCGGCCTGCCTCTGGCTTACCCTTTTGCAGCCTTACGGCAGGCTCCTCTATGCCGTGATCTATGGCATTGCGGATGATGTGCATGAGCGGATCGCCAAGGTTGTCGATTACGCTCTTGTCCATTTCCGTATCTTCACCGCTGATGAAAAGCTCCGCCTTTTTATCCGTCTTTTTGCAGATATCCCTCAAAATGCGCTCCAGACGGTGGAAGGTGGCGGAAATGGGAATCATGCGGATGGACATTACGGTATCCTGCAGTTCGTCAGTCAGCTTCCGAAGCTGGCGCGACGCTTTTTCAAACGATTCGATGCGCAGGTTTGCCACCTGCGGATTCTTGCTGACGGTGGATTCTGCTATGACGATTTCGCCCACAAGATCCATCAGCTTGTCCAGCTTTTCAAGCCGCACGCTCATATAGTTCTGTTTCTGGTGGGCGTTTATTTGCTCCGCCGCCTGTCCGTTTGATTCGGCTTCGGATTTTCCAGCCTGTGCGCCTACGGCTTGCATGGCTTTGGGCATTTCGGTGATTTCTTTTAGGGAGAACGACGCAATAAAAAAGTTACCTGATATTTTTTCGCTCAGCAATTCCTGAGTAGCAGATGAGGTCATCGTCATGGTAAATCCATGTTCAACGATATAATCTTCGCTGCCATTCTGCAAAACGTCTGCGGGGAGGGTGGTGATAGAACTGCAATAAGGCTCTACAGATTTTATAATGCCAAACGCGCGTACGTTCTCCATCTTGCAGTCTTTTTCAAACGTGACCTTGGCTTCATACCGCTTTTCGTCCGCTACTGCATCCGCCTCAGCAGGTGCGGATGCGTTCAGAGTTCCAGCGGGGGCTTGAGTACCCTGGGGATCTCCTGTTCCTGCACCGTTTTTCAATTCTTTATGGTAGCGGGCGATTTCATCAAGCAGTTCCTTCGGATCCTTATCCGGCAAGATTCCATCTTGAAGGCGTTCAATTTCGTTTTTTAGAAAATCCTGTGCGGAAAATACAAGGTCGCACACTTTACGGTGGTTGTATTTTTGCGCCTTGTTGTCCCGAATAAAGGAAAACAGGTCTTCCATCGCGTGAGAGAGGCGGGCAAGCCCGTCATAACTCATCATGCCGCTGGAACCCTTTACGGTATGCAGAATACGGAATATGGCGTCCACCTGCGCCTCAGTAAAGCGGTCCGCCTTTTCTGCGGTGAGCATGTGGGTTTCCAACTGATCCAGTAACTGGAGGTTTTCAAAGATGTATACCTCTAAAAGGGAGTCGGACTGAGACATACGGGCACCTCTCTCCTATTGCTCTTGCGTTTGGTAAACAATATGGTTATTTGATGTTGTTGAGCGCGCCTATGATGACGTCTTCTTTAAACGGCTTTACAATAAAGCCCTTTGCCCCGGCGATGATAGCTTCACGAACCATGGTCTCCTGGCCCATGGCGGATACCATTACCACATTGGCGCGCGGCTGGAACGCAAGAATCTGTTTCAGGCTCGAGAGACCGTCCATCTCCGGCATGGTGATGTCCATGGTGACAATGTCCGGGCTGAGCTCTTTATACCGCTGAACGGCTACTTCGCCGTTTTCGGCCTCGCCGCAGACCTCAAAGCCATGCTTTGTCAGGATATTCTTGATGGATATCCTCATAAATGCCGCATCATCCACTACCAGTACTCTTTTCATGTTGCTCCTCCTGCTGTAAAAGCAATTTCTTTCTGTTATATTGAAATTAAAGAACTTTCTCGGTTTTGGGCCACGCGGTGCGGATAAGCAGCGCGCCCGTGTCACAGTCAAAAACGATCGTCCGCCCAATATTGCCACCTGTATCCTCGGCAAGTATGGAAATGGAGCGCTTTTTTAGCACCTCTTTGCACATCTCCACATTCCGCTTGCCGACCTGCATGATATCGCTGCCGTTGTTTGCGAAGAACATGCTGGCCCCCCCGGCAAGCTTGGCTGTAAGCATATGCGGGGCCGCTCCGTTTGCCGCAAGACGGTTGATGAGCTCGTCTATCGCGGTATCGGCATACTTGGCCCTTTGTACCAAGGCGTCGTCCGTGGGCGCCTTGGGCAGCAGTATATGGGAAAGGCCGCCGATCTTGCGTATCCTGTCATACAGGACAATGCCTACACAGGAGCCTAATCCAAGCGTTGTAAGGGTGTCGGGCGCTTTTGCAAGCGCCATGTCCGCTATTCCGATGATTGTATTCGCCATACTTATAAAAGGCCCATCTTCTGCATCATTAAGGTCTGCGATTCGATATCGGGCATCAAGAAGAAGCGGCCGGACATGTATTTGTCGAAATCCACAAGCACCGTTTCAAGCATCAGTATCGTATCGCCGGAAGCTCCGTACATGACGGCGGGCAGATTCATAAGTGCGCCCGCCATGTCGATCACAAGACCCGGTACGGAACAATTGATATAAAGCCCGGTCAGCGAGGCTATCGCATTGATATATGAGCCGCACAGGATATTGGCGATCTCCATCAGCGCGGAATGCTGAAGGTCTGAAGGGAAGGGGATTGTTTTATCATCTTCCACGCCCAGCATCTCAATAAGCATGTCGGACATCACGATTGAATCTTCAAGCGGCTGCACAAAGAGTATGGCGCCGTTGATATCCCCGGACATTTCGACTAAGGAGCCGGTCATAATTTGTTCAGCGTCGCCTAAAAGCGTCCCCATATCCTCAAGCGAGCAGAACCAGGCCTGAGGCACACGGATATCAATCGGTCGGTTGAGCATGCCCGCCAAAGCCGTGGCCGCATTTGCCGCGCCGATGTTTTCAAGCTCCCTGAGAAAATCAAGCTGTATTTCGTTTACTTCGCTAGGCTTTATGAAAACCACCCTCTCTGCCCGCACTGGTATCCATTGCGTTTGCAGCCGTATGCTCAGACGGCCGTGCCTATTTTTTTGCATAGTACGGCCTATGTTTCGCGTTGATATTTTATATATCGTTATTTCATTTGGAAGCGTTAATGTTCTTTTAAAAAAGGCGATGGACTTTTTTCTGTGGTAATGAATGAGGCAGACCGGTTGCGCAGCAAGGCAAAGAATCCTCAGTCTCCTGAAAAGGCTAATATACTGGCCAAAAATGCCGATACAAGTACCATTGGCACGCAATGTCTCTAGGCAGGACGCCAAATGGGCGGCGCGCCGTACTTCCATACAAGGTTCTGGAAGGAACCGGGAACATCTTGTGACGGAGGGATCAATATGAAGATTGCGAGCGCCCAGGTACAGTCTCAAAGTGAGCATTTTCTTGAAAAGACCAGCATATCCATGGAGCGCCTGAACGTTTGGACCGGAGCTCCCCCACGGGAAGACGCTGGGGCAGCAGGGGAAGAACCTGCAGTGACGGTCGAGCTCACGTCCTCTGATGAGCGGCAGAGGCTTCTCGCGGCAACTAGCCGTGCTAAACGGTTGGAAGGCAGCTCACGGGACGAAAAAGATCAGACGGATGTCAAGCTCAGGCTGCTCGAAGCCATGGTGTTTACCCTTACCGGAAAGCGCATTCGCCTGCGCGCGGTAAACAAGGATTTGTTTGAGCAAAGTCAAGGGGACCGGTCTGCACAGCTTATTCAAGGCCAATCAGGGATTGATTGGGGATTGGAATACGATTCCTTTCACTCTTATGAAGAAAACGAGCAGCTGAATTACTCCGCCTCGGGCAGCGTAAAGACAGAGGACGGCAGGACAATCAACTTCCGCCTTGAACTAAGCCTGTCGCGCAGCTATTATGAACAGAGCAGCGTAAGCATCCGTATGGGCTCGCGCCCAAAGACTGATCCGCTTGTGATCGCCTACGCAGGCACTGCGCCAACGCTGAGCAGGCAGAAAGTCGCGTTTGATTTGGATGCGGACGGCACAAAGGAGCAGATTTCGTTTGCCGCAGCTGGAAGCGGGTTTCTTGCGCTGGATAAGAACGGGGATGGCGCGATCAACGACGGAAGCGAACTTTTCGGCCCGCAAAGCGGGAATGGGTTCACGGACCTTCGCGCTTATGACCTGGATAATAACGGATGGATTGATGAAAACGATCCGGTATTTGGGAAATTATCCATCCTCACCATGGGAGAGGATGGGAGCATGGCGCTCTTTTCTCTGGGACAAGCCGGAGTGGGCGCAATTTATCTGCAGGAAACAAGGACGGAATATTCCTTCGCAAACGGACGGGAAAGCGACGGCGTGATGCGCGCAAGCTCTATCTTCCTCCGGGAAAACGGCACGGCCGGCACCATCCACCACGTTGACCTGACGATATAACAAGGAAAACGACGGATATTGAGGGAGTAAGAAAACGAGGAACGCCATGAGGATCGAACTGACCCAGGACATCACATCTTCCGCTGCCATAAAAGTTCCGCAATGCCCGATCACGCTTGGGCAGGGGGAGGTCATTCGAGCGAGTGTCGTTTCCGTGCAGGGGGAAACGGTATCCCTCAAAACGGAGGATGGGCGCGTATTCAACGCGCGCCTCCAATCGGGTACGGTCCTGATGGAACACGATGCGGTCGAGCTGATGGCTGGCGGCGGTACGGAACAGGAAAGACCTGTGCTGCGCGTAGTGTTTGTAGAGCCGGGGCAAAGCGGGCTTCCCACAAGGGAAACCTCAGGAGTAAAGGCACAGACCATGCTGACGCAGCAGCTTGCGGAGGCATTCAGGCAGATAAACATTAAACCCACAACAAAGCTCGCGTCCCTTGCTGCTGAGATTCTCAAAAATTATCCGGCAGACGCCAGGACGGCGGCATTTTTTGCCGCAAACAACATTCCGGCCACGCAGGAAAGCATCCGGGCATTTCAAGCAATACTTGACGGCAAGCAATTTGGCTCGGCCTTTTATGAGATTGCGCAGGATACCGCTGCCGCACTGGAGCAGGCAACCGTGACTGCGGCGGCGGAAGGGCAAACCGGTATTCCCCAGACCATGCAGAGCGAAACAGGCGCTGCAGTTGGGGGGCAGCAGGACGCACAGGTTCCCCCGCTACAGGAGAACCCGTCGCTTATTGGAATAGCCGGTCAAGAGCAGGGGAACGCAGGCCAAGCGCCGGGCCAAAGCCCGGTACAGCCGCAAGCGCAGGGTGTTCCCGTAGCCGGGCAAAACCCCGTATTGACCATGGAAGGTGCGGCTGCCCAAACCATAGTACAGGCCCAACCGCACGCACAGGGCGAGGAACATCAGAGCGCTCCGGCAACAGGAAAGCCCGCACCGGCCCTGCAAGGAGAACAAGCTTCGAATCAAACGATAATAGAACAACCCAACTTGCAACAAACGGGCATAGATAATGCGACAAAACAAGCCCAACCGCAGCAGACGGTTTCGAATGGACTAACAGAGGAAGTTCTACCGCAGCAGGCCGCAGGCGGGCAGCCAAACGCACAGCCGCAGGTGAGGGGCGCCGTTTCGGAAAAGGCCGTCATTCAGCCTCGCGCGGAGCAGGCGGGTATATTGGAAAAATCCGCCCGCGCCGTGGATACGTCTGCGGTATATGGTGCGATTTTGCAGGATGATAACATTTCCCCAAAAGAATTGTCTGCCTCACCGCATGCCGCAAAAAGTGAAGAAAAGGCTCTTTTAAAGGAATTGCTGGACCTGTTTGCAAAAACGGGGGAAGACCTAGACGCCCAAGCACTTAAAAAATCCGTAGAAGAGACGCCCCAAAAGCTTTTGGAGCTTCAGAAGTTGATTAAAAATACCGATATCCATACGCAGGAGTCGCTTGCTTCCCGCTTTGAAGGGCTGACCGCCCAAGCCAAGCTTGGGCAGGATATTTCTCGGTTTGTGTTTGTACAGATCCCTATCCATCTTAAAGAGTACGGATCGGCGGAGCTTTACATTTATAAAAGAAACCGCCGGGAAAAAGGGGCGGATCGTCAAAGTACCTCGGTTGTGCTGGGTCTCTCCACGCAGAACTTAGGCCGGGTGGAAGCGATGCTGCGCATCGAAAACCGCGATATCTCACTCGATCTTCGGGTGCAGAACAAAGACGCGCTCAAATCCTTTCAAGAAGGCGTTGAGGAAATTCAGAAGACTTTTTCGGAGCTTCACTACCAGCTCAAGGAGTATAAGGTCGCGCCGCTTCGCGAACCGACGACGCCGCTCAATGCTGAGGAAAAACTGGTGCGGATGCACAGGAGCTCCGGCGCAGGTCTGGATGTGATGATATGAGCGACAAACAAAGACAGGATGTGCAGGCGGTAGCACTCAAATACGATATGGGCAGGGACAGCGCCCCGCTGATCGTAGGCCTGGGGCAGGGCTATGTCGCACAAAAGATGCTTGAAACCGCAGAGGAACGCAAAATCCCCATCGTGGAGGATGATTCGCTTCTTTCCGTTTTGAACCGGTTCAGCACGGGGGATGAAATTCCTGAAGAACTTTACCGGGTGGTCGCGCAGGTGCTTGTCTTTATTGGCAAATTGGATGGCAGCACAGCCGGGCGCTATAAACTATCAGAAATGCAAAAAGGGACATACAGATGACAACTTCCGTCAATCCGCTTCTTTCCACAATGATGAATACGCCAGGTACAGGGAAAGCTTCCTCGGGCACGGCATCCGCCGCGTTTTCTGCGTTGCTTTCATCGGAGCTGTCATCAGATCTTTCCGGTCTGGCGTTTGGCGGCGTGCAGAACGGAGAAGGAACGGCTTCCGTAGAAAGTACTGCCATGCTTGCGCAGATACCCGCGCTTCTTTCTTCGTCAGGGGAGGAAGGGGACTTAAAGAGCGCCATCATGCTATTTTTTATGATGATGGGTACAGGCGCTTCCGCCGGTTCCATGGGGGCGGCCATGTCCAGCCTTTCAGCGGCGCTTTCGGGGAGTTCCATGGATTCGGTGGAAAACCTGCGCTTTGATGTATTGAACGAGCTGGTCTCAGGCGGATATGACCGCGCCGGACTCCAGCGCGCAAACGACGCGGTGTTTGGCGGCAGTACAAATGAAGCGATGACGCCGTTTTCCGCATCCAAGCCCGCAAATCCGGCCATAACGAGCAAACAGGGCCAGCGAAGCCCCCAGCTTTACCGAAACGTCATCGGCCAGTTCCAGGTGGAAACCAATCCGCGCTATGCCGTTAATAAAAAGGGAAACAACGACACGTACTGCAACATATTCCTTTGGGACGTCACAAGGGCCATGGGCGCGGAAATTCCACACTACGTGGATCCGGTGAGCTTGGAAGCCCGCTCATATCCCGATACGAGCGGCGCAAAGGAGCTTAACGCCAACGGCATCTACGATTGGCTGGGAACCAAAGGGGCAGACTACGGCTGGGTGCAGGTTACGCCGGAACAGGCGCAACAATACGCAAACCAGGGCCTTCCCGTCGTCACGGCATGGAAAAATCCGGAAGGTGGCCACGGGCATGTGCAGGTTGTTACACCATCTGCAGACGGACAATACAACGCTTCCCGCGGAGTGACCATTGCCCAGGCGGGGAGGACGCTCACCAGCTACAAGCCCATCACCGACATCTACAATCAGAGGCTAGGAAGCGTTGTCTATTATGCGCATGCATAGCGCAAAAGAAATCTTTCCCTAAAGTCGCGCGGCATTATGCCGATTAAATATATAACATAAATCGCAACTTTTGACGCCATAAGGTGAGGAGTGATACAGAATGGCTGCAAATGGCATCAACGCTAATTTGATTCGTTTGAATGGTCTTTCCTCGGGGCTCGATACCGAGTCGATTGTAACGAGCCTGCTGAAAATCGACCAGATGAAAGTAGATAAACAGTTCAAACTGGCGGAAAAGCTGGAGTGGAAGGGAGACGCCTACCGGGCGATTAACCTGAAGCTTAAGAGCTTTCGCGAGACATACATGACCACGCAATATCCGGCTACCAATATGTTCTCGTCCTCCGCCTACAACGCGTTCGCGGTCACGATGAATACCCAGACCAGCGCGGTGAGCATCACAGCAGGCAGCAACGCCTCCGTGGGGGCGCTTACCATCAGCAACATAAAGCTGGCCACAGCGCCTCAAGTATCAAGCAGCAATGTGTTTGGAGCCGATCAAAACGTGACCATCAATTCCACGTTGGAGGAGGCGTTCGGCCCCGATACTTTTGACGGGGATGGCAACATCTCTTTCTCCATCAATGGAAAAACGTTTACGTTTTCTAAAGATACGAGCATCAGTAAAATGACGAACCAAATCAATTCCTCGGATACGGGCGTGACCATGAGCTACTCCAGCCTGAAGAAGGGCTTTACAATCACATCCAAGACAACAGGCAAGGATAGTAAGATCCAGATCGAAAATCTCAGCGGTAAGGCGTTTGAGTCGGCAAGCACGGGGTTTATGATTGGTGAGGTCGATGTAGCTGGAACGAACGCGACGGCGATCATAGACGGCGTGCCTGTGGAGAGAGCTTCCAACACGTTTACCATAGACGGCATCACATATGCGCTCAAAGAAAATACGACCAGCGAAAGCGAGATTAAGTTTAGCATTTCGCGGGACGTGGACAGCGTATTCAACAGGATCAAAGGCTTTATCGATGCATACAATTCCCTGATTGAAGAAGTGCAGGCCAAGCTCGATGAGGAAATCTATTCCGATTACGGGCCGCTTACGGATGCGGAACGGGAGGATCTTTCCGAAACCCAGATCACCCAGTGGGAAGAGAAGGCAAAAAGCGGCCTGCTGCGCAACGACAACAGCCTCCGAACATTGCTGCAGGATCTGCGCAACATGTTTTACAGCGTGGTAGAGGGCGCGGGAAAAAGCGCCGCAGGCATAGGGCTGGAGACTGGTTCCTATGCGGTCACGGGCAAAATTGTCATCAATGAAGCCAAGCTCAAGCAGGCGCTGTCCAATAACCCCGATCAGGTGGCGAGCATATTCACTAAGGTAAGCAATGCTACCGACGCAAGCACGAAATACAAAGAGTCCGGCCTGGTGGTGCGAATGTCGAGTACATTCAACAAGTTTCTCGCGAACAGTACCGACATCACGTTGAAAACAAACGCAGAGGCCGTTACGAATGCAAATAACAGGCTGGATCAGTTGGAAGATTGGCTAGAGAAAAACGAACAAAAGTATTATGCAAGATTTACGGCAATGGAGACTGCGCTGGCCAAGCTCAACAGCCAGACCGGATGGATCAGTTCCATGCTGGGTACACAAGGTTAAGAACTTTTTATTCGCCTCTGAGGGGGTGTAAGGAGTCGCAATCCGCCACACTTACATCAAATCTGACGATGCGCGTCAGGTTTTTGGGAAAAAGTGTACAGTAGTTGCACTTTTAACCTATAAAAATCCGCTGATAAAGTCCGCAGGTCTTTCTTAGCGGCCTAAATAACGGCGTCAGACGGTTTTTGGGAGGAACTATATGTACGCAATGAACAACGCGTTCCAAAAGTACAAACAACAGGGCGTGTTAACTGCAAACCCGGTAGAACTGGTGGTCATGCTGTATGACGGCTGCATCAAGCAGATAAAAATAGCGTGTATTTCCATTGAAGACAAGGATTTCGAACAAGCCAACATCAGCCTGCAAAAGGCCCAACTCATTCTGATGGAGCTGATCAACAGCCTGGATCTGCGCTATCCCATCGGCAATGATCTTTTTTCGCTCTATGAGTATATGCTCAACGAGATTGCACAAGGCAATGTAAGCAAGGACGTCAAAGCCCTTGCTGATATCGTAAAGCTTCTTCAGGAGCTTCGGGAATCTTGGGTTACCCTTTCTAAAAACGGCGTAGGCTCCGTCGCGCAAATGGGGGAATAACGATGAGCGTTTCCAATCATCCAACCGAGTATGGCGAGCAAAAACAAAAGCTGCTTGAACACATGCTAACACTCGTGAAGGCGCAGCTTTCCTGCCTTGAAGAGGACCGCGAAGAGGAGCTTGCGGCGGTTTTGGATGAAAGCGAAACGCTGCGTGCGCAGATCGACGCATTGGATGCCCGGTATGGGCAGGGCGGGAAGTTCCTTTCCGAAAAGATGCGCGAAACGCTTGTCGAAATCAAGCGCATGGACGAGCAATGCGCCTCATATGTGAAGGAACGCCTGCTGTTTTACAGAGCGGAGTTGAAAAGCATCCGCGAATCGGGCAAAAAGATGCAGCAGTATGTCAATCCGTATACCGTGGCGGACAGCATTTTTATTGATATGCGCAAATAATCTTCGGTACAAATGGACAGGTATCACAATCTTGGAGGGAACGCAATGTCGTTTATGGATACGTTTGAAGAGATAGAGGAGATACAGCAAAGCCGGTATCTTACATTTGGGCTGGGAGAAGAAGTCTATGGACTTGACATCTGCTTTGTCACTGAAATCATAGGCCTTATGCCTATTTCTCCTCTGCCCGAGATGCCTCAGTTTGTTAAGGGAATCATCAACCTGCGCGGCAAGGTCATACCGGTTATGGATCTCAGGCTGCGCTTTAAAATGCCCCCCATCGAGTATGGGGAGAGGACCTGCATCGTTATCATCGACAATGGCAGCATCAATGCCGGCCTGATTGTGGAGCATGTGGCCGATGTAGTGAACATCGATGAAACGGATATCGTGCCGCCGCCCACATTTGAGGGGTTATCGCAGAACCGCTGCGTCAGTGGCATCGCCAAGACAGGCGGCAGCGTAAAGCTGATGCTCGATTGCACCAAGCTGTTAAAGCCCGAGGAAGAGGAACTCTTTATCAACCTCTGACGCTTTTAGAAAGAAGGCAGACCGTGAGAATCAAGGAAATGTCAACGGTATTCGCGAATACCCAGGCGGTCGGCGTAGCGGAAAAAAAGGTTACGCCCGGGTTTGCGCGGGAGTTCTCCCGCCAGAAGCATGATTCGGATGCCGCGGAGTATGAGCAGTATCTCAAAGCGCTCAAAGGACGAATATTGGAACAGGGCGAAGTCGTTGGCAAAAAGGCGGATATCGCAGAGTTTTATAAATACCGTACGCTGATCAGCGAGCTGTTGAATGAAACCGTCAGCAACGCATATCTATTCAGCAAGACCAGCCAGTTTGACCAAAGGGGCCGCCACAAGGTGTTTGCGATGATCCGAAAAGTCAACGTTAAGCTGGACGAGCTTGCGGCGGAGATATTAAAGAATGAGGCCGAGAATATCAAACTTTTGAGCATTGTGGATGATATTCGGGGCATGATTGTGGATTTGTATTATTGAACCGCAACGGGCGCAGGAAGCTTCATGAGTGAAAGGGGTAACGGCATGGCCTTGATGCAAAACAGTGCGATGGAAGTTGACGATGCGCAGCAAAACCGGTATCTGACCTTCCTGTTGGGGGAGGAGACCTTCGGTATTGCCATAGGCAACGTCATTGAGATCATCGGTGTACTGCCAGTAACGCCGCTGCCGGGAGCGCCGGACTATCTCAAAGGTATTATGAATTTGAGGGGGAAGATTGTCCCCGTTATCGACGTGCGGCTGAAGTTTAAAAAAGCTGCCGTGGAATATACCGAACGCACCTGTATTGTAGTGGTGGAAGTGCAGGAGATGACCGTGGGGCTGATCATTGACGAAGTATCCGAAGTCCTCACGATTGAAGCGCAGGATATCGTGCCCCCGCCGTCCTTGAAGGAGTCGCATTCGAACTATATCAGCGGCATCAGCAGCACAGATGGAAAGGTAAAGCTGCTGCTTGACTGCGCCGCATTGCTATACCAATAAAGAATCCTCTGCCCTGACAAATATCTAAAGGCTATTTTTCTATGGCGCGCCTGGCTTTTCGGGCGCGCTTTTTTGACATGCTTCCCGGCAAAGCAGCAAGCCTCCTCATGTGCATAAGAAAAATGACGATATATAGAGTAAGCCTTAGTTGTCTTTTTTACAAAAGCAATGGCAAAAGGACGGTTTTTTATGGAAAGCTACATACAAAACAGGGATATGATCAAGCTGAGCGATCAGGAATTCCTGACACTCTCGGAGTATCTGAAGCGCGACTTCGGCATTAACCTGACAAAAAAGCGCACCCTCATCGAAGGTCGGATGAACCAGTATCTTCAGAAAAACGGTTATCGCAGTTATTCGGCCTATTTTAAGGTGCTTTTTCAGGATACGACGGGCACGGAAATTACCAATGTCATCAACGCCCTTACCACCAATTATTCCTATTTCATGCGGGAATGGGCGCATTTTGATTTTTACAGGCAGACCATCCTGCCGGGGCTTCGTGAGACAGTACGGGATCATGACCTTCGCGTCTGGAGCGCGGGCTGCTCCACTGGGCAGGAACCGTATACCCTCGCCATGCTCAACGATGAGTTTTTTGGCGCTGACTCCGCCAAGTGGGATAAGCGGATATTAGCGACGGATATCTCCCAGAAGGTGCTCGATATTGCAAGCCAAGGGGTATACAGCTTGGAGGATGCGGGAAATATCCCAGGCCATTGGCGTATCCGGTATTTTGAGCCCAACGGCGACGGCAAGCTTATGGTAAAACCCGAGCTGAAAAAAGAGCTCATATTCCGCAAATTCAACCTGATGGAGAAGGACTTTCCCTTTAAAAAGAAATTTCATGCCATATTCTGCCGCAATGTCATGATTTATTTTGATGCAAAGACGAAGGCGGAGCTTGTTAGTCGGTTCTGTAACGTTTTGTGTGACGGCGGCTATCTGATCGTAGGTCATTCGGAATCGGTGGACAGGGCTTCAACAGGTCTGAATTATGTGATGCCCTCCGTCTACAAAAAGGGTTAAGGTTTATGGCACTGAAGAAAACGCGTGTTTTGATCGTGGATGATTCACTTTTTATGCGTCAATTTATCATCAGCAACATTTCCAAGGATGCGGGTATCGAGGTGGTGGGCGAAGCGTCCGACCCCTACGAGGCCAGGGATAAGATATTGGAGTTGAAACCCGACGTCATGACACTGGACGTGGATATGCCCAAGTTGAATGGCCTAGAGTTTTTAAAGAAACTGATGCCGCAGTATCCGCTTCGGGTGCTGGTAGTTAGCTCCACGCGCATCGTGGTAC